>JAPHTU010000039.1 GCA_026196145.1 Gammaproteobacteria bacterium | reverse complement strand
TAACGAAGTATTGCCACTTGGGTCAATAAACATAAGCGCCGGTACGTGAGTGAATTCTTCCTGTTGGTACCATTTGGCGGGGTCTGTTTTAACACCGTTTGGTGCGAGGACGGGAGTCGAGGTGTCACTGGCATCAAGCCTGACAACATTAAATCTTTCCAGCGTTCGGTCTACCTCATCCAATGCCAATACCTTTTGATGAAAGCTCTCACAATCTATGCAGTTGCTTTTCTCGAATATGACCAACAAGGGTTTGTCTGCCGGGAAGCGACTACGGTCCAGGGCGTAGGGTGGTTTTTCAAAGTGCGGATTTCCGGTTAAGCCGATATTTGTCGTTGTCGATGAGTTATTGGTTGCTTGTTGTGTTAGGAAGCTGGCGAAAGACTCTGACTGGTAATGGTCATTGGCTATGTAACTGAGCATGTTTTTAAAACGTTCGGGAGATTGATAGCCCGTCTTGCGTAATATTATTTTTCCGTCATGCCCGTAAAAAAGCAGGCTCGGAGAAAACTGAACACCTTCCTGCTTGGCGAATTGTTTTATGGGCAGTTCTGCCCCCTGGGGACTGATCATCTCGGTGTCATCGAATATCTCCATACCTAGTGAGTCAAAGTTGTTGCGAACAACTTTTGCAATCTCCGGATCACCCAGACTCTTGTGAATAAAGAAACTGCAATAGGAGCAGCCTTCTGTAGTGAACAGGATCATAAGACCTTTCTTACCTTTTGACTTCGCCTTTTCCAACTCGTCAGCAAGGTCAAGAAAGTCGCTCTTGGTAAACCAGCCTGGATAGCCGATATGTTTTATTTCACTATCATCAAGGTCTTTCGCAAATGATGTGCCGGTAACTGCATAGAAAGCAAGCAGCAAAAATATCAGCCTAGGCTTCTTCATGCGGTAGACCTCGACGAGTATTGTTAATAGATTAAACTGCAGGTGATAAAGAGACATTAATTATCTGATCATAAGAATGGCTTGCTGTAGGGTGTATTTGGTTATTATAGTCACGCAATCACCTCGTGCCAGTGTCATATTCTCGCATATGAGTTTGTGCCTGCATCATCATTTCCCCCTATAATGCGCCCCTGTGTTTTTCCCCGCTTAACAAACAAGTATGTCCATACCCGCCATCTTTGAGAACACCGAAACATTTCGCGACGCCTTTGTCGGTGGTCTGGAAAATATGCTGTGCAATGACGGGCTTGGGGTATTCATTCTTGTACTGGCGAATGCCAGTTATGATGCGTCAATTTATCAGGCATTGCGGCCTCGTTTACAGTCCCGCTATCTGGAACTGGTTGATGCCTTTCAGCAGGGGATGGATGATGCGCCCGATGATATGCAGGTATTCGAGCGCCTGATGAGAACCGGGCTGGAGAAACTGCATTGCCGCGAGTATCGCCAACTGGGGCCATGGCGTGTGCAATTTAATCAGCTGCGCTCGTTCCGCCCTTCTCGTATGAGTGATGTGCGTGTCGACTCCCTGGTCCGGCAATTTGATAAGGATGGCTTTCATTTCAACAAGCCCTTTCTGCGAAAAGAGATTCTCTGGGAAGGAGAGACACGGGGTAAGCACTGCCGCCTGTTGTTCAATAAATTTCCGTTTGCCGATCATCACGGCATATGGGTCATTGAACCGGGGGAAAATCGCCCCCAGATTTTAAGCCGTGAGGCGCATGAGTATATGTGGCGGTTATGCGAGTCACTGGCTGCGGGCGTGCCCGGCGTTGGCTTTGGTTACAATGCCTATGGCGCAGCGGCCTCCGTTAACCACCAACATTTTCAGATGTATGTGAGAGACGATGAGGGTTATCCGGTGGAGTATGACTGCTGGCAACATAACGGTGGCGTGGATAGCTACCCGCTGGATTGTAACAGGTACGGTAATTGTGAATCTGCCTGGCGACGGATTGAGTCCCTGCATGCCTCGAATACCGCCTATAATCTGTTATATCGACCCGGGTTGATGTATGTATTGCCCCGGCGTATGCAAGGGCACTTTGATTACGCGGAATGGATGACGGGGATGGGCTGGGCCGATGTGATGGGCGAGGTAACGGCATTTACACGAGAGGATTATGAACGTGTTGAGCGTGGTCAGCTGGAGGCGCAGTTCAGGAATGCGGCTTTGTTATCAGCCGACTTGGTGTGATAATTACGACTGGATAGTGATTGGTTAGTCTTATGCCTTCGTACGATTATTTTTGTGAAGCCAACGGCCAGACGGTGGAAGTAGAACACCCGATGAGCAAGAAGCTGCAGTTCTGGGCCGAGGTCTGCTTTTATGCGCAGATCCCGATGGGAGATACCGATCCCGAGGCGCCGGTAAAAATTGTCATTAAAAAGGCCCCCGGTATGGCGGTCCCCACCTTTAACAGCGAGTTGAAGAACCTGGGCTTTACCAAGCTGGAAAAACGCGACGACGGTGTCTACGAGAACATGACCGCGACCGGCGATGAAAAACGCTACATGAAACGCGGTGACCCCACGTCATTGCCGAATTTTAAGGATAAGATTGAAGATTAAAGTTAATCGCTAGATCCACTTAATTCCGTCCGGTATTTGGCCATGTGCCCGGCAAATAGTGCATATACAATATGCCTCCGTGTTCTGGATCAAGAACAAGTAAGAATTTTTGTAGCATTCCGTTGGAAATACTCAGATTCAACATATACTTCTTATCATCAACATAGCGATGCCCCAGATAACGAAGTAGGAGGTGAATCATGAACAGTATTATGAAAGCAATTCCCGTAGCCCTGATTGCCGCTCTAGTGGGTGCTTCTTCTGCGATTGGCGCGCAGCCAGCAGATATTCCTGAGCGCGGCCCGATACCCTTTGCGGCCTATGACAAAGATGGAAGTGGTTTTATCAGCCCCGAAGAATTTAATGCGGTGCGTGGGCAGCGTATGGCAACAAGAGCCGCCGAGGGCAGGCCAATGCGTGGTGCGGCCAGCGCACCGGCTTTTTCTGCATTCGATGCCGAT
>JAPHTU010000144.1 GCA_026196145.1 Gammaproteobacteria bacterium | reverse complement strand
TTTGGTTTGCACACCGATTCTTCACATCGATTCGAGCGGGGAGTGGATCCTGAGTTACAAATCCAGGCAATTGAACGTGCTACAGAGCTACTGCTACAGATTTGCGGTGGTTCTGCGGGGCCGCTTAAGCAGGTCGCTGACCATGAGGCCTTGCCCAGGCGCATTGACATCCCGCTGCGTGCCGAACGCGTCAAGCGCATGCTCGGTATTGATATTACACATACACAGATTGAAGGCTATTTGCGTCGCTTGCAGATTGAGTACACGGGTAGTGAGGGAAGTTGGACCGTAACACCACCCAGCCACCGGTTTGACCTCAATATAGAGGCTGATCTGGTTGAAGAGATTGCCCGCCTGTACGGCTACAACAATATACCGGAAACATTGCCAGTGGTACCGCAATGCATGGTGGCCAAGGCCGAAAATAAGCTGCATCTGGATTATTACAAGGATGTGCTGACCCAACGTGGCTGGCAGGAAGCGATTACCTACTCCTTTGTGGACCCGGCACTGCAGGAGCAGTTGGGATTTGACCGCCAGAGTATCAGTCTCAGCAATCCAATCTCCAGCGAGATGTCGGCCATGAGGACCAGCCACTGGGCTGGCCTGATAGGCGCACTGCAATACAATCAGCATCGCCAGCAAAAGCAGGTCAGGCTGTTTGAGACGGGGCTTAATTTTATCGGTAGTGGTTCGGATATAGACCAGCAATTATGGATATCAGGCATCGCGGCAGGCGAATATTGGCCTGAACAGTGGTCACAATCCCGGAGAAAAATCGATTTCTTCGATATCAAGGGGGATGTCGAGGCGTTGTTGACTCACACCCGGGCCTGTGATCAGTATTCTTTCAGATCTGAACCGCATCCTGCGCTGCATCCGGGACAATCAGCCCGGATCTATCAGACGGACGAGGCGGTCGGCTGGTTGGGGGTGATGCACCCTGAACTTGAGGGTAAATTGTCTCTGGACGGACCGGTCGTATTATTTGAGCTGAACGGGCAGGCCCTGATTGACGCACAGCCCAGGCGATTCCAGACTATCTCAAAATTCCCGAGTATTCGGCGAGACCTGTCAATTGTGGTCGATGAGGCGGTTACCGCTGATGAAATATTAAGGGTTATTAATGAGACAGACCATAAAACCATTAATAATTCGTGGGTATTCGATGTTTATCAGGGTAAAGGAGTAGAATCCGGACGAAAAAGTATGTCTTTAGGCTTGATTTTATTGGATTCTTCGCGCACTCTTACAGATGAGGATGTGGAGAAAACAGTTGGTCATATCATTGATGCATTGGCTGAAAAGCTAAATGCGACTCTGAGGGACTAATTTTTTAAGGCGTTTTTTTATGGCATTAACGAAAGCTGACATTGCTGAGATGTTGTTCGATGAGCTAGGGCTGAACAAGCGCGAAGCCAAAGAGCTTGTCGACTATTTCTTTGAAGAGATCCGCGATTCATTGGCCAATGGTCGTCAGGTTAAGCTATCGGGCTTTGGAAATTTTGATCTTCGTGACAAGAGCCAACGTCCTGGCCGTAATCCAAAAACAGGTGAAGAAATTCCGATTACTGCACGTCGTGTGGTGACTTTCCGTCCGGGGCAGAAACTTAAGGTGAGAGTAGAGGCTTATGCTGGATCCGGGTGATACTAACGATCTACCGCCGATTCCGGGGAAACGGTATTTCACCATTGGTGAAGTCAGTGATCTTTGTGCGGTAAAACCCCATGTACTGCGTTACTGGGAGCAGGAATTTCCGCAGTTAAAGCCGGTCAAGCGTCGCGGCAACCGTCGTTATTATCAACGTCACGATGTCCTCATGATCCGCCAGATTCGAAACCTGCTGTATGAACAGGGCTTTACCATCGGTGGTGCCCGTCAGAAGCTTTCAGGCGAAGATGCCAAGGACGATGTGAATCAGAGTCAGCAGATTATTCGTCAGCTACGTGTCGAGCTGGAAGAAGTTCTGCAAATCTTAAAGCGGTAATTATTTTACCAAATTAAGTGGTTTGGCCTTTCTGGCCACACTAATCCCATATAGAATAGCCAGCCTTTT
>JAPHTU010000174.1 GCA_026196145.1 Gammaproteobacteria bacterium | reverse complement strand
TCGGGCTTTATTCCTGGTGTTGGCGACTGCTCATCAAGAGATGGGAATAATGCCCTCCATTTGGCCACGGTTTGCGGCCGTTCTTTTGGTGTGAAGCCAAGGGCCGCATCAATAGCCTTCAGAAATGCTTCGGAGTATCTGCCTTTACCCAATTCTGTTGCTGATTCCATCGGATCAGGCTTCCCCTCAATGCGGGCATGACCGCGTATAATGGCTTCCATGGGGCCGCGCCCTCTGTTCATGCCGGCATATAATGTCGCTCCAAGACCATAGATGTCCGTCCACGGCCCTTGTTTTGTACCTTCAGGATTATATTGTTCAAAGGGAGCAAACCCGGGTGTAATCAGGCTGGTCAGTGTCTTGGTCTCACCACCGATTGCAAAACGGGCTGATCCGAAATCAATCAATACAGGAGAGCCATCCAGACGTACATAAATGTTGGCTGGTTTAATATCCCGGTGAATAAACCCGGCATCATGCATGTGCTCCAGGCCATCAAGCAAAGAATGAGAAAGGCGCAATAATTCCTTTTCATTCTCTATGCGCCCCATCTTTAAAAGGCGATCAAGAGACTCTCCCTGCTCGTATTCCATCACCATATAGGCCGTGCCATTCGCTTCAAATACGTTATGTACAAGAACAATATTGGGATGGTGAAACTTGGCCAGGGTGCGTGCTTCCTGTAGAAAACGTTCTAATCCCCAGTTGAACATTGCTTTACGATCTTCTGTAAAGGGTCGTACGGTTGAGTTCTGTTCACGTACGGCAAATTCTTTCGGAAGGTATTCCTTGATAGCGACTGGCTTTTCAAGGTTGGTATCGAATGCCTCATAGGTGATACCAAACCCACCTTGGCCCAGCACACGACCAACGCGATACCAGTGCAGCCGGTATCCTTCGGGTAGAGCATTTCCGTGTGAGCTGAGACTCATGCCTGGCTTTTTAAATTATCGAGGAAATAATAATTTTGACGCATCTTTTGATGCTAGCACATCATGCTATGGGAACGATTGACCTTGAGCAGATAAAATGAGGTAGAACAATAAGAGGCAGACTACGCTTTTTATTCCTCCGGTAATTGTATTATCCTGATCATCTCGTATTGGAAGAGGCGTATATGTCTGCAAAGGCAACGGTTGAAATTATTGACCATGGTGATGCTGACCGGGATGCGATCCTGCGTGTAACCATTCTGGATCAGGATCTGTACGGCAAGCAGGCGACGCTGCGTGTGGAAACCCAGGTCAAGGTTGATGACTCCAGTCCGGTACATGATGAAAAGCTGCTAATGGAGAGGACCTTCCAGCTAACCTCGACAAAGCCTGTTATTGATATCAAGTTACCTTCCCGAAAGGTTCCGGGATTTGGTTACTCAGGCAAGCAGATTAAGATCCTGTTGCGGACCAAGCTGGTGGTAGATGACAGTGTGATGTTCGATACCAAGATCGAAGGTGAACATGACCTGAAGTTGCTGGACAAACCCAGGGTCAATAATGATGCAAAGTCGATTATTGATCCGAATGACCTGTTCAGTTTTTTTGCCAATCTCAAGGCGATACCGGCACACAATCAGGTGATGACCCTGATGCTGGTTGTTGTAGGCGGCATTGTTATGTTGGTCAATGCAGTTATCGGCGTGCATGATCAGTTTGTGCCCGAGGCCTATACCTGGCTGTATTCGCACACCAGCAGTGACGGTGAAGGCAGTTCTCCGTTGGCTGCTGCACTGGCAGGTAGTGGTGTTCTCGGTGCAGGTATCTGGTGGGCAATGAAAAAGCAGTTACAGAAATACATGAAATTTCGCATAGCTGCCAAGTTACCAGAGCGATTCAGCCCCGGAGTTGATTATCCCATCTCAAAGTTTTTCATTGGTCGCGCGAGGGTGCCTTTAGAGGATGTCACCTTACGGGTTGTGGCCAGTAATATGGAGTGCGGACAGTATCGACGTCAGCGTGGCTCAAAAACAGTGACCGTCTCATTCAGGGAGCCGGTCCGCGGTGTGGTGCTGTTTGAAAAGACGGTCGATCATATTCCTGCCAACGCGCTGGTTAATTCATCATTCAAGACAGATACCTTTCGCTTTGATGACATGTTCACCGTACTGTATCCGCCTTACATGATCAGTAAAACGCATGGGCTTGATGTGCATTGGGAGATACAGTTAATTCACCCCGAGTTTGTCGACCATGAACTGGAAGGACCCAGGGAAAAATTCAAATACGAGGACTTTTTACAGGATGAGCTCACGTTTGAAATTTGACGACTATCTTGGCCTGGC
>JAPHTU010000277.1 GCA_026196145.1 Gammaproteobacteria bacterium | reverse complement strand
GACGGTAGACTGGTTTGGCTGGGACCGGGAAGATTTTATTGGCGAGATTGATAGCTGGGTCGGTGCCACCAGCTTTTTACCGTTTGCGCAAAAGGCAGATGTCACGTTATTTATATAGGAGTTAGTTATGCAACATCCGTACGAAAACCATACCCTGGAAACAGCACCGGAGGCTTCGCGGCCTTTCATGCAACAGAGCATTGATGCCTTTGGCATGTTGCCCAACCTGGTTGCCAAGATGGCGACTTCACCGGCCATGACAGAGGCCTATCTGACTATGGGAGATATATTTTCCAGGTCATCACTCAGCGCCGTTGAACAACAGGTCGTGTTGTTGACGGTCAGCCGTTATCACAATTGCAGTTATTGTGTCGGCGCGCATAGCGTCATCGCGGATATGCAGAAAGTCCCAGAGGACGTCACTAATTCCATTCGGGAAAATCGCGATATAGACGATGAAAAGTTGCATATTCTAAGGGTGTTTACCGAGCATGTGCTGGATCAGCGTGCCTGGATTGATAATGTCATATTGCAGAGTTTCTACGATGTTGGTTATACGCAGGAAAATGCGCTGGATGTGATCGTGGGTATTGCAATGAAGACCTTGAGCAACTATACCAACCATATCGCGGGCACGGAGCTGGATGAGGCGTTCTCACACCGGGCCTGGAATCAATCATAAACAACAAAGGAATAATAATGAGCAATACTGCAATGACGGTAAGCGAGGCGATACAGGCACGGCGTGCGACCAAGCATTTCGATTCCGAACATGTGATGAGCGATGAAGAGTTCGAGACGCTTATCAGTCATGCCACGCTTTCACCAACGGCTTTCAATATACAGCACTGGCGTTTTGTGCGCGTGAATGACAGGTCTCTTCGGCAACAGATTGCCGGAGCAGCCTGGGATCAGCCCCAGGTAACAGATGCATCACTGTTACTGGTATTAACCATGGATGTGCAGGCATGGCAAAAAGAGCCGGAGCGTTACTGGCAGGACGCACCGCAGGAAGCACGGGATTTTATTCTGCCTGCGCTTGAAGCCTACTACCTCGACAAGCCACAGGTGCAACGTGACGAGGCCATGCGTAGCGGTGGACTGGTTGCCATGAACATGATGTTAATGGCGCAGCAGATGGGTTATGACAGTTGTCCCATGGACGGATTCGATTTTGACAAGGTGGCCGAGTTGATCAAATTACCGGAAGATCACCTGATTTGCATGATGTTGGCGATAGGCAAGCAAAGCAAGGATTCATGGCCACGCCTGTCACGCCTGCCACAGTCGGAAATTGTCATAGAAAACCACTACTAGAGGATAATGAAATGGGTTTACTAACAGAAGTCGAAGCAGCGGAGGCTACCGGCAAGACAGCGGAAATCTATCAGCAGGCAGAACAGATGATGGGTTATGTACCCAATGCCCTGAAAATGCACAGCGTGAACCCGCCCATGCTGGAACATATGTGGGAGTACATGGGTACCGTAATGAATCACCCAACCCTGTCGGGTGAGTTATTTACCTGTATTCGTATGCTAGTGTCGATCCGCTATCAATGCGAATACTGCATCCACATGAACGAGAGTATGTTGATCAATATGTCAGGCTATACACTTGAACAGGTTGCTGCAATCAAGCAGGCCCCGGAAACAGCACCGCTGCTTGATAAGGAAAAAGCCCTGCTGGCCTACGTGGTGACTGCCGTGGAAGACTCGAACGCCGTCGGTGAAACAGAAATCGAAACTTTAAGGGCACACGGTTGCAGCGACGTTGAGATCTATGATGCACTCAAACATGGTGCAAACCAGGTGGCGGGCGATATCCTGCTGAATGCATTCAAGGTGGAGCTGGAGTAGGTGGTCGCCCGGTCGCCTACAGTGATAGCAGGTCAGCCGGGCTGCTCACAGTAACCCCGGGCCTGTTGAGTACATGTGTATAAATCATCGTCGTCGAGACATCGGCATGTCCCAGTAACTCCTGTACGGTGCGGATATCGGTACCGGATTCCAGCAAATGCGTCGCAAACGAGTGGCGCAGGGTATGTGAAGTAACGCGCTTGGCAATACCGGCCTGTCTTGCTGCACGGCGGATCTGCTTTTGTAATGCAGATTCATGCAAGTGATGGCGCCGAACAGCACCGGACACGGGGTCCGTGCCAATGCGGGAACTGGGAAAAACATACTGCCATGACCAGTCTTTTCCCGCCCCACGAAACTTCCTGAACAATGCTTCGGGTATGTACACATCACCATAGCCTGCCTTGATGTCACGTTGATGCTGTTGCCTGACACGGGATAAATGATCCCCTAGTCTTTCAGTGTAAATGTCGGGAAGTGGGACAATGCGATCCTTGTTCCCCTTGCCAAACCTGACAACAATATTCTGGCGGTCAAAATCAACGTCCATTACGCGAAGGCGTACACATTCCATTAACCGCATGCCAGTCCCATACATCAGCCCGGTCATGAGCTGATGCGTACCCTCCAGATTTAAAAGCAGTGAGGTAACCTCCTTTCTGGATAGCACCGTGGGTATACGGCGGGCGGATTTCGTCCGGGCAAAGGAAAACTCTTCAAGCGGTTGTTTCAGAACGTGTTTAAAAAGATAGACAATCGCATTAAGGGCCAGGTTTTGCGTACTGCTGGATACATTCTTAGTGACGGCCAGGTGTTCCAGAAAGGCCTGAACGTGTGTCTCATTTAGCGATTTGATATCAATCGGCTTATGGAAGGCTAAAAATCGCAAGACCCAATGCAGGTAACTCTTCTCAGTAGTAAAGGCATACTGCCGTGTCCGCAGATTGATCACGAGAGCTTCAGCGGTATCCTTGTAATAATCAAACAGATTTAGATAGTATTCATTGGATAAAGCAGCCTGCAGATTATCTGTGCTGCGGGCCAAAGTTACATGGTGCCGGTCAAGCTGTTTTGCATTGAATTTCCAGTGGTTCCAGTCGACTGACTCGACCAGTGGTATTTTCGGAAAGTTGCTAGCCAGGATTTCAATGGCATGTACCAGCTGCCTGAATTGCCACTCGGGTAATCGTGCGTTCCTGCCGATTATCTCCAGGTAATTGCTGATAGCTGTGGGTGTTATGCGGTGAGGGAAAGTATCCTGATGGGCACTGATAAAGTCCTGGGCATGCTTTCGATACCACTTGTGTGCATTGGGGGATACCCGATTGGCGGCTAGCCGCTGAGTATATTTTTTCCAAAAATTCTCGTCAGTGTTTATTTCTGCACTGTCATGGTGCAATCTGTCGGGAAAGTTGGCCATGTAACACTTGAGTGGTTTTTGACCACAAAAATATGGCATACACGAGCTCAAAAAAATAGCTGGCAGATTTTACAGTTACATGTAGAAGGGAATTCAGGTAAATTCGAGGGAAATGGCTATGTAAACTGAGTTATGCGGACGGCCGTATAATTCTGTGAACGAAGCCGTCCGTATAATTAACTGTTAGCCCAAAAGAAATGAGTACATTTATCACTACAGTAATAACATTATTATGTGCGGCAGCGATTTTCTTTATCCTAAAGTATTACTTTAGATGGAAAAAGATAAGGGCTTACGCTGATACTCAATGGGATGAGCATAAATCAGAAATAGTGAAGGCAATTGAAGCAATCGGTGAAGAAACGCCAGAATCAATATTGCTATTCATGGGTTCTAACAGAGTAACTGAAAACCTCATTATTACTATACCGTCTTCTATAGAGTCGCCGTGGGCTGGGAAGTCATTTGATATTAGAACCACGGAGAATATGAACATTCAATTACACACTGGTTCTCATGAGGTAAACAACGAGACATCCATGCTAATGGTTCCTAGAATTAAACTAAAAAATGGCAAATCTCAAAATGTATGGTCACCATCGAGATATTTAAGTAAGTCTAAACCTCTTCGTTCTCTATTTGGCAAACTAAATGATAACGAAAAGGAATAGGCTCTCAGATATCTATTGGAAAATGCTATAAAAGCAAATGGCGGCCTAGATTGGGTGCAAAGTGCCGAATTCCCAAGCTGTAATATATGCAAAAAGAGAATGAGGTTCATATTCCAGCTATCTGGCACGCATTTTACTAAAAATAGAAATTACGATATTCATGAATCAGAAATATATCTATTCGGCTGCCAGAAGCACCCAGAGGAAATCAAACATGTCATGCAATTTTACTAATATCGGGCTAACAAATGGGTCAAGTTGACGCATTCCGCGACGCTTCGCTTTGCTACATACGCAACTTACCCAAGCGTTAGCGTTTTAAAAGGATGAACAATGAGCTTGGAAGATAAACTGTCAGGCTGGACTGGACCTTCTAGTGATACAGAGAAGGACAAGCAGGACAGAACTGAACGGATGATCCGAGAAGCAATAGACTCGCACGAACCATTCAATGATTGTTCATTGAAGGTTTTTGCGAAGGGTTCTTACGCGAACAACACTAATGTGCGAACAGATAGTGATGTCGACATAGCGGTGCAGTGCACAGACTGTCAGTACTGGGAAGAATCGGAAAATGGTAATCATCCACCCAGCGACCCATATACGGGGATTTGGACTCCAACAAAATTAAGAGCAGAGCTTCTTGCCGCTATGCATACCAAATTTCCTGGCCAAGTAGATTCTTCTGGCTCAACAGCAATACAGATAAATTCCAGCTCAGCACGCGTAGATGCTGATGTAGTCCCGTGCTTTAGTTTTCGTTATTACATGAAGTATGGAACGAGAGATGGAACCAAAATATTTAAAACGGATGGTAGCAGCATCGTCAATTATCCAGTACAACAAATGGAAAATGGAACAGCCAAGAATAAAGCAACGGGTTATTCTTATAAAAAGGGAGCTCGTCTATTAAAGCGAATCGAAAATGCAATGGCAGCAGATGGAACATTTCGTGAATTACCGTCCTTTTTTATGGAATGCTTAGCTTACAACTGCCCAGATCATGTATTTTCACATTCAACATGGACAGAGCGACTACGATCTATGCTGTTTTATATTTGGGATAGTCTACAAGGCGATGAGCCTGACGAGGGCCGTTGGCTTGAAGTAAACGAATGCTTTTTTCTATTTCATCCAGACCAAAAATGGACTCGCAAGGATGGGCGTGAGTTTGCAAAAGCAGCTTGGAATTACTTCGGTTTTGAATGATGCGTAATGTGACGATTAAAAGTTCGCTATATCTACTGGTCGGAATATCAGCAGTTGCTTGGTTTTCTCTCGCATACTTTGGCGGGTTGGATTTGTCAAAGATCAAAGACTTCTTTGGGCTTGTTCCAAAAGTTGTGAGTATTGATCTTTTGATAGTTGCAGTATTCGTCAAATGGGGGTGGAAACTGAAGCTATTTAGAGGATGGCTTGTCCCTTTCCCTAATTTGAATGGAACTTGGTTGGGTTTTATATACTCAGATTGGAAAAACCCTGATACGGGAGAAACGCCACCTCCTATACCGGTAATGCTCACTGTAAATCAGTCTTTTTTCCACATTAGCTGCATGATGCGTACAAGTGAAATGGAAAGCTCTTCGTATTCTGAAGGCTTTCTTATTGACCCTGATCGTCAAATTAAAAGCGTAGCATACTCTTATACCAGTAAACCCCGGCTAAGCTTGAGCGATAGAAGTATCCCCCACGATGGAACAGCAGTATTTAACATAGTTGAAAAACCAAAGCAAAAGCTCGTAGGAAGATACTGGACGGAAAGATTAACAAAAGGGGAAATAGTTCTTGAATATCACTCAAATGAGTTACTCGAAGAGCTTCCAGAAGATTTAGTGGAGCACCCCGTGACTGAAAATGAAAATCGACGCTAACAAGGCGCTCGCTCGGACGCAAACTACGCTGCGCTTCGTTTGCGCCGCACAGCTTTAACGTTATAACCAATAATGAAAAAAGAGCTAAACGTTAAAGTTAAGTTTTTCTCAAAAGAAAATGGTGGTCGTAATGAACTGCCAGAAGATCTTCTGTC
>JAPHTU010000096.1 GCA_026196145.1 Gammaproteobacteria bacterium | reverse complement strand
CTGAAACGGCGATGTTATATGCAAGTGCATAATCCTCAGTGGCAACCCGCATTAGCGGCGATTGGTATGGGTGATTTTAATTCGATATGGACATTCCCCCTGCAGCCCGTGGATGTCCCCAACAAGGGCCGAGGTGGGTGGAGTGAGGTCTGTTATTACGAATTACCTGATCCGATATTCGATGTGAAGGCGCTGTATATCAAGCGACAGCAGGACTTTGGATTTTTTGACTGGCGCAGGCCATTCAAGGGGTTACCCACCTTTGAGCGTGAATACCGTAATCTCGTCTGGTGCCTGGAGCGGGAACTGCCTGTCGTCAAGCCGGTTGCCTTTGGAGTTCGTGATGATAAAGGCCATCGCCAGGCGGTGCTGATTACCCAGGCACTGGATAATTTCTTCTCGCTGGATAGCGACCAGGAGATTTCCCCGTTGAATGTTGGCCGGCGTCGCATGATCATCAGGTCTGTCGCTAGCGTAGTTAAGCGCCTGCATGAGAGTGGGCTTCAGCATGGCTGCCTGTACCCCAAGCATATCTTTGTTAGTCGACAGAAACTGAATGAGGGTATTGTCGATATCCGCCTGATCGATCTGGAAAAGGCGTCGCCTTTATCGATATGGAATAAAGGTATCATGCGGGATCTTGATACGCTCAACCGTCGCGCATACGGCTGGTCCAATCGGGATCGCCTGTGTTTTTTGAAACAGTACTGCAGTAGTGATCGCGCACTCATGCGATCGTATATCAGTAAACTCGTATCCTGATGCCACAAGTCACCTTTATCATACCCTCCTATAACTATGCCTCGCATATAGCGGCGGCACTGGAATCTGTGCTGTCAGTGGCGCAGGGACAAGATGAGATCATCGTGGTTGACGATGGTTCGACCGATGATACCCGCGCAGTGATAGAACCCTACGCAGAAAAGTCCGCGATCAGGTATCACTTTCAGGAAAATGCCGGTGTGAGCGCGGCACGTAACACAGGGGCACGACTTGCAGCCAATGACTATCTGTATTTTCTGGATGCCGATGATCGGATTATTATGGAAGGATTTAGGCGTTTGCGTGAAGTAGCAGAGTCGCAACCAAGATATGCCATGATATTCGGCGGTCATGTCAGTGTTGATGGGAAACGTCGTCGCTCGCACCCGCAAAAGCCGGTGACTGATAATCAAACCCGGAATTTTATTGATTATGTGATCGGGCGTCGCTTCTCGATTGCGAATGGCGGTGCGGTATTGGTAAAGAGGGAAGTGGCATTGAAGTACCCATACCCCGAGGGATTGAGGGTGAGTGAAGACTTCTGTGTATATGCATGGATACTGGCCAATGAGCCGGTGCTTGCCATAGCGGATGAGGTGGTCGAGATAAGCAAGCATCCGGATAGCTTGCGGAACCAGGTGGTAGGTTATTCGGAAGTTATTGAAAGCCTGCCGGACATCGTGTTCGATACATCACGCCTGCCGCATGAGCTGATGCGTTATCGCCAACGGTTTTATTGTAACCGCCTGCTTTCGTTATTTCGGGCGCTATACCTTGCAGGGCATAACAAGCAGGCGAAGAAAACGTATATCAAGGCGATCAGGTGTCGGTGGCTTAATATTTTTAAACTTTCCTATCTGCGTAAATACCTTCGTTGTGTCTTAAGGTAGGACTAGAAGAATGTAATGAAAAAGATTATTTATTTTATTGATATTAAATGTAAGCAGCCTTACACCTTTGCCACCATGTCGGAGCGCGCCATTGGTGGGACCGAATCAACCATGTTACGGGTTGCAGACAGGCTGTCTGATGAGCGCCAGGTTTATGTCGTGCAGCCGTGTCGGCAGGATGACGAAGTCCATGGTGATGGGCTCAGCTACCTGTCACTGGATTCTGCCAGAAAGCAGGCACAACAATTACCGCCTGATCATGTTGTGGTGATACGCAAGATAAAGGCGATGCAGGACATGGCGACCTGGTTTCCCGGGGCAAAATTGTATCTGTGGATACAGGATCTGCCGGTAAAAAAATATTGTCGTTACCGACACCAGCTGGTTCGTCATCAGGTCACCATGGTCTGTAACACCAACTGGCAGCGAGGCCTGGCCGAGGAATATCTGTCACCCGATTGCTGGTATCAGCGACTGTTGCATCCGCTGAGTCGTCGCAGGCCGGTAGATATGGTGACGATATACAACGTCATCAGTCCGGATATTCAGTATGAGCCCACTGAGATCGATGAAGACAAGCTGGTATTTTTTAGCGCACCGAGAAAGGGTTTAAAACAGGTGCTGGAATATTTTGAGGATGTACTGAAGCAACGCCCGCAAACGAAACTGTATATCGCAAACCCGGGCTACCAGGCGATGGGCCCCAAGTGGGTTGATCACCCCAACCTGATTAACCTCGGCAGCCTGAGTAATAAAGAGGTAATCCGTCATGTGCGTGAGGCATTTTGTGTGTTTTACCCACAAACCATGCTGCCTGAAACCTTTGGCGTGGTTTACGCGGAGGCCAATACAGTAGGAACTCCGGTGCTTT
>JAPHTU010000228.1 GCA_026196145.1 Gammaproteobacteria bacterium | reverse complement strand
GTTGCCCGCGTCCACCGTGAGAACTATGTACCTGAAAAATATCAGGATATTGCCTTTGCTGACCTGCGTATTCCACTTGACGAAGAGCATGCCATGATGGAGCCCAAGCTTGAGGCCCGCATCCTGCAGACCCTCAATATCCAGCCCGGTGACCGTGTACTGGAAATTGGTACCGGCAGCGGCTACCTGACGGCCTGCATGTCGGTACTGGCCGATTCCGTCGTCAGCTATGACATTGACGAAAATCTCAGCAAACAGGCCGGTCACCGCCTTGCCGAAGACGAGCATGAAAATATCTCCCTGCGCATTGGTGACGCCATGGGCGATTTCCAGCTCAATGAGCAATTTGATGTCATCGTTGTGACCGGCTCGCTACCGGTGATGGACAAGCGTTTCCATGACATGCTCAATATCGACGGCCGGCTGTTCATGGTCGTCGGTGAATCCCCGGCAATGGAGGCCCTGCTCATTACCCGGGTTGGTGAAAACGAGTGGTCAACGGAAAGCCTGTTTGAAACCGAGCTGGCGCCACTGAAAAACGCACAGCCCCCTTCACACTTCCATCTGTAATTTCAGAACTTGTTAACGCTACCAAGTGACGCGTATGCGCCACTTTTCTGCCATACAGCTCGCTGAATACCTGAAGCACCAGCAGCCACTACTGCTGGACGTACGTGAGCCATGGGAGTTTGCCATCTGCAAACTGGATGATTCTCAACTCGTCCCCATGCGGCAGGTTCCCGAGTACTCGCAAGCACTCAACCCGCATCAGGAAATCGTCGTCATCTGCCACCACGGCATACGGTCTAAAGCCATTTGCCAATACCTCGAACAACAGTTTGGCTTTGATCGGCTCATCAACCTGGAGGGCGGCGTTGATGCATGGGCAAAACAGGTTGATCCGACCATGGCCGTTTATTAACGCCAGCTCCCGATAAATAGCGTATATAAAATCACTGACGACTTGCGTCATCAACACTGGATATCAGGCGCTGGTGCGGTATCATATCGCCCTGCTTTCACCACTAACAAATAGACCTCATGCAACGACGCTGGCTGATTTTTCTGGGTACATTTTTCATGTCTACTGCGGCCTCCGCAGAGGGCCTGCAAGCTATTTATGAGCAGGCCAGGGTCGCCGACCCCGTCTGGCTGGGTGCGCAGGCAGGCAACCGCGCCGCGCAAGAGGCCACCGAGCAGAGCTTTGCGGCATTCTTACCCAGTGCCAGCCTGTCAGCCGATTCAACCAGCAACTTTCAGGACTCAAAGTCAAATAACACGCGTATTCTGGATAACCGGGAAAAATACAATTCCAATGCCTGGAACCTGAACATCACCCAGCCGGTGTTCCGTATGGCCAATTACGCCACTCATCGACAGGCCAAGGCCAGTGTCCGCCAGGCTGATATCCTGCTGTCATCCGAAGCCCAGAATCTGATCCTGCGTGTCGCCGAGGCCTATTTTGATGTCCTGTCCGCAGCATCCGATTTGACAGCTGTGCGGGCTGAAAAGAAGGCAATCGCACGTCAACTGGACCAGGCACAAAAACGCTTTGAGGTCGGCCTGATTGCCATTACCGATGTACATGAAGCGCAGGCCGGATATGACCTGGCACAGGCCAATGAAATTGCCGCCGTAAACAGGTTATTCACCGCTCGCGTGGCGCTGGCCGAAATCACGGGTAAAAACTACAAAAAAATAAACGACCTTGATAAGGAGCTCGAATTGATATCCCCGGATCCAGAAGACATGGATGCATGGGTATCACGTGCTATCGACAATAACCTTTCCCTGTCTGCTGCGATGGTGGCCGTAGAAATTGCACAGGAAAACGTCAAAATCCAACGCGCCGGGCACTACCCAACGTTGGACCTGATAGCCGCCGGGGGCAATAGCACTTCACATGGCGGCAGCTTTGGCAGCGACACCGATTCAGAATCCCTGAGCCTGCAATTTAACCTGCCTATCTATACCGGTGGCCGGGTGACCTCACAGACTCGCCAGGCACTGGCCGAGCTGGACCAGGCGCGGGATGGGCTGACAGAAACCAAACGCGCAACCGAGAAGGTTACACGTAATTCCTACCTGGGCATCCTGACCGATATCAGCCTCGTCCGCGCGCTACAGCAGGCGGTTATTTCAGCACAAAGTGCCGTCGATGCAACAGAGGCCGGTTTCGAAGTCGGCACACGGACCATCGTCGACGTGCTCAATGTACAACGCGAACTGTATCGCGCCGTCACTAATTTTCAAAAGGCGCAATATGCCTACCTGTTAGATGGACTGAGACTTAAGCAGGCCGTCGGCAGCCTGTCTGATGGAGACCTTGCCAGCGTTGATCAACTATTGGTGGTCCCCACTCCCGAACTCAAGTAACTATTGACCAAGCTAGCACGACTCCACTAACTCGATTAGTCGCCGTAGCGCACCCCGATTGGATTCAATAAAATGCTTGCCGTTCTCGCCTAACTGGTGACGCAGGTTGGCATCATCCAACAGCTCGGTCATTACACCTGCCAGCGCATCACTGTCATGAATAATTCTGGCGGCATCAGCCTCCAGTAACTGGGTACTGATCTCCTGAAAATTAAACAGGTGGGGGCCGAATACAACCGCCACACCGAGTGCCGATGCCTCAATCATATTATGACCACCGATAGGTACCAGGCTGCCACCTATATAGGCCACATCACAGGCCGCAAAAAACTGTGTCAATTCACCCAGCGTATCCACCAGGTAGATGTCTTTTACATCATGCATGCCCTTGTCGATACTTCTGCGCAGGACCTCATAACTCTCACGCTGACATAACGTCTCCACGACATCCGCGCGTTCCGGGTGCCTTGGCACCAGTACCAGCAGGCAACCGGGGATATTCTGCCTGACCTGTTTATAGGCACGTAGCACCTGTTCTTCCTCACCTTCATGGGTGCTGGCCGCCACCCATATCGCACGATCCATGCCGAGTCGTCGGCGCAGCACTTCTCCCTGTTCACGCAAGCTGGCAGGCAGGTCAACGTCCATCTTGATACTACCCGTTACCATGATCTGTTCCGGCTCTGCGCCGATACTGATTAACCTCTGCGCGTCATCTTCACTCTGTGCGGCAATTAATCGAATGCGGCGTAAAGCCAAACGACCTAGCCTGGGTACACGACGATAACCCCTCGCCGAACGTTCTGACAGCCGGGCATTTGCCAGAATTAATGGTACGTTACGCTTGTAGCACCAGGTAATCATGTTCGGCCATATCTCGGTCTCCATGACGATAACCTTGACCGGGTTTATCCGGTTCAGGAAGCGACTGACGGCATCCGGCAAATCATAGGGCGCATAGACATGGTGTACACGATCACCAAATAATTTTTTCACCCGGCTGGAACCCGTCGGCGTCATGGTCGTGACAACCACGGGCCGGGCATTCTCCTGCTCCAGGTAATACTTGACCAATGGAACAGCCGCCTGCACCTCACCAACGGAAACGGCATGCACCCAGATAGAGTCCATCAGCTCAGGCTGGTCGCTATAGCCAAACCGCTCACCCCAGCGCTGCCAGTAATCACGTGCATTAAAGCCCCGGCGAATCAGCCGCCAGATAAATAGCGGTACCATGAGATACATGATCAGGCTGTAAATGCCACGCGAGATATTCAAACTGCCAGCACCGTATTCAGGGCATCAATATTTTGCTGTAGGTGCTGCGGATTGATGGTACCAACAATCAGGCTCGATACACCGGGTTGCGCAAAGATGTGCCGGTAAGAAGCCAGCAGAGGATTGTCCTGGCTTGCTTTATCCAGGTGGCCACTCATCAATCCCTTCTTGATGAATATCCCCTTATCCGACTCACTGGCAGCCAGGATAACCGGCAGCTCATCTGTCTCCAGCAGGTTATACATGCACATCACCACATCCAGGTGTTGCAGGGCCAACAAGCCACCTGCCACTGTTTTACTGGATACCCCCGCCGCCCTTATCTTGCCCTCTTGTTTCAGTCTTAACAGGGTTTCCATTACCGGCGTTTCCTGTAGTACATGCAAGTCGTCACCATTCGAGTGGATCAGCACAATATCCAGCGCCTCCCGCTTCAGGTCACGCAGGCTGTTCTCAACCGTCTGGCGTGTTTCGGCTTCAGTGTAGACATATTCCGATATCCCATTGGCAAATCGCTCGCCAACCTTGCTGCAAATCAGCCAGTCGTCGTTATTGCCAACCAGCTTCCCCAGCCGCTGTTGCGCCGAGCCATAGGCCGGCGCTGTATCCAGCAGGTTGATACCCGCGTCATGCGCCTGTGACAGCAGCGCCAGCACCTGTTGATCATCGGGGATTTCAAAGCTTTCAGGATATTTAACCTCCTCATTGCGGCCAAACTTGACCGTACCGAGTCCCAGCCTGCTGACTGACAATCCGGTGTCTGCTATTTTAACGTGAGGTGTCATGAATATGATTTACTCTGCGATGACCGCGACTTCAGAAACAAGGCCGGGATGATAGCGGATAGCGCCGTAGAGGGCTAAACCCAATTAGCGTTGTCCCAGGGATACTGACCGACTTCGGCTACCGGTAAATCCGGGTGATCCAGGGATTCAGCTTCGCCTGTGGATAGTGATGGCAGCAATTGGCTTGCCTCAAGCCTGTGTAAAATCTCATCGGCCACCATCGGGGCAAACACCAGCTTGGTTGGCCATACCGTGATCTGCATACCCTGCTGTTCAACAACCGGAGAGTCCGGGCGACCGCCGTCAGCCTGTGCCCCCTCGGCACGATTAATCTTCAACGTCGCCCACACCATCTGTTGCCAGTCAATATCCGGAAACACACCGTGTAGTTCCTGCTTTGCCAGCGCTATCAGCTCGGCAACCTCCAGGCTTGCCCCTGTTTCCGCCAACTGCCCACCGACATACCAGACAGTCTGCCCGTCATTGATTGCAGTATGACTGGTTATCGTCAGACGCGGGTTGGCGTTCGCCTCAATCACATGTCCCCATAGCGGCGACAGTTCACCCTTGACCATCACCATATGCAGCGGGCGTCGTTGCATCGGCACCCGCTGCAGGACTTCGTTACCCTCACCTGCGGCATGCACTACCATGGCGGCAGTGATTTCAGCTGTCTTGCCGGCCGAATTCAGCGACAACCTGGACCGGCCTGTTGCATCCGCCTCTACAGAGACGACCTCTGCCTGACAGGCTTGAATATTTGCAGACAGCACCTTAAGTACGCTTTGCACATCCAGCACCGGCTCCTGCAATTGATAGACCCGTTTATCTCTTAATGCATCGGGCAATTGTTCACCAGCTACACGCTGTACACGGCTACTCATCAATTTACTGGCAAAAAAGCTGCTGAGCTTCGAGCTGACACCACCAGCATCCCACATCCACTGATACGGGGTATTGATGGCTATGCCCGACAGATCCGGCGACATTTCACCGGCCATATGCTGTTTCCAGCGGCCCGGCATGGCACGAACGGCTTCTGAGGAACCGGTTAATTTGCCCGTGAGCGCATACTTGGTGCCGCCATGAATAATGCCCTGGGACGCCAGGGTCTGCCCTGCCCCCAGTGCTGACCGTTCCAGTAATATGGTTTTATATCCGGCGTCCTGCAAGACAACACAGGTCCACAGGCCAACGATACCGCCACCAACTATTGCAACATCATACTGGGACAAGGGAGGAGTTAACTACGTATCTGGTGAATAATGCTTGTCGTCGAGCGGCCTTCAATATAATCCAGTGCCAGCACCTCGCCACCCGCGTCACGCACACATCGCGCACCCGGCACCTTGTCCGGGTCGTTGTCACCACCCTTCACGAGGAAATCAGGCTGTACGGCACATATTATCCGCTCGGGGGTTGCCTCACTGAAAGGTACCACCCAGTCAACCGCAGCCAGCCCGGCCAGTACCGTCATACGTGACTCCAGATTATTCACCGGGCGATCCTCACCTTTCAGGTCCCGTACCGTTTCATCCACGTTGACCGCGACAATCAATCGATCAGCCAGGGCCGCAGCCTGGTTAAGATAATGCACATGACCGGCATGCAATATGTCGAAGCAGCCATTGGTCATGACAACGGTTTCGCCGTTTGCCCTCGCATCGATGACGGCATCCAGCAGCTCATCCTCCTGAAGGATGCCATACCCGCCACGATGGGTATGCCAGTCCCGTTTCAGTTCCGCAACTGACACAGTTGCCGAGCCCAGCTTACCTACCGCGATGCCGGCTGCGGCATTGGCTAGATGAACCGCATGCTCGTGAGTACAACCAACCGCCAATGCTGACGCCAACGTGGCAATCACCGTATCACCGGCTCCCGTCACATCGAATACTTCACGGGCCTGTGTCGGGATATGCAAGGCCTCGCCTGTTGCCGGCACCAGGCTCATGCCATACTCTCCACGAGTCACTAGTATCGCCTGAATATCCAGATCGTCGGCCAGCTTTGATGCCCGCCTGTCCAGTTCCTCCTCAGTCTCACAGTCACCTGCCACCGCCTGAAATTCGGCGGCATTGGGTGTAATCATTGTCGCCCTGCGATACTTTTCGAAATCATGACCCTTGGGGTCAACCAGCACCGGCTTGCCCGCCACCTTGCAGAGACGAATCATATCGCTGATATCGGTTAGCGCCCCCTTGCCATAGTCGGAAAATACCACGACGTCGTGAAGCGGCAACAGGGCTCGCAACTTGTTGTGTAATGGTTGAGTGTTTACAGGGTCTCCTGTCTGCTCAAAGTCCAGGCGAAGTAACTGCTGATGCTGGCTTAGCACCCGCAGCTTGGTTATGGTTGGTGAATCCTCGTTCTCCAGTAATTCGCACAATACCTCGGACTGTTGCAGAAGTTCGCGAAGCCTGTCTGCTGCCTCATCCCTGCCGACCACACCCAGCAAGGTACATTTTGCCCCCAGCGCCGTCACGTTCAGGGCCACATTACCCGCCCCACCCGGTCGTTCTTCAATTTCATCGACATGCACAACCGGCACTGGCGCTTCTGGCGACACCCTTGAAGTTGAACCGCTCCAGTAACGATCCAGCATCAGGTCACCGACTACCAGGATGCGCGCTTTATCAAAGGAAGGGATTTCGTACTGCATAGATTTAAGGTATTAATCAATTGAATCGCGCGATAATAACATAAGCCCGGCGCACGAATGGACGATTAGGCTACAATGCCACCCCATACCATGAGCAATGATTCATCCAATACCCGTGAATTATCATTCACGGCACCCCGTTTCTGGCCGCTATGGGTTTTATTCGGCTTCTTGTATTTAATTACCCGCTTGCCTTTAGCTGTACAACAAAAAATTGGCCGCGTGACGGGGTGGTTTTTCTACCATCTTGGCCCTCGCCGCCGACATATTGCTACAGTCAATATACAACTGTGTTTCCCTGAACTGAGCGAAGGTCAACAACAGGCGCTGATCAAGCAACATTACGAACTCTTTGGCCTCAGCCTGATCGAGACATTCGCCGTCTGGTGGTCTGATCCAGACCTGTTCACTGGCCGGGTAACCTATGAGGGGTTGGAAAATCTTAGCGGGGCACTCAAAAAGGGGAACGGCGTGTTACTTCTCAGCGGCCATTTCACCACTCTCGAGATGGCGCGACCTCTGCTGGGGGAAAAGATCCCTTTTGATATGGTGTATCGACCACACAAAAACCCGTTATATGAACACATCATGTCCAACGGCAGACAGCGCTGGAAGGGTAAATCCATTGACCGACGTAATGTCAGGGAAATGCTGCGCAGATTAAAATCCAATCATGCCGTCTGGTATGGCCCGGACCAGGACTACGGGCGCAAACACAGTGTATTCGTCCCCTTCATGGGTGTTATGGCAGCCACCGTTACCGGCACATCCCGACTGGCAAAAATCAGTGGTGCGCCCGTCGTGCCCTACGTTATAAGGCGAACCGAAAACAATGGCTACCATGTCAGGGTCTTCCCCGAACTGACAGATTTCCCGACTGATGATGCCGAACAGGATGCCACCCGCATTAACCAGTGGTTCGAGGAGCAGATACGACAACAACCGGAAGATTACCTGTGGACACATCGTCGTTTTAAAACACCACCGGCCGGACAGGATCGACCATATTAACGATGAGCAAGCTTCCGACATCGCGATCAATGCAGGTATTTCACGGTGAAGTCTTCCATGTGCTGCCGGAATGGAAAGAGCGACTGGCACAAATAGGCCTGAATGAAAACAGCGACTGGACAAGGCTGAGCAGTGAACAGGCGGTCAGTGGTTCCTATAACACCACCAGCAATTTCCGCTTCGAGCTGGAGGATGGGTCGAGCGTATTTTTCAAACGCTATGTGTATCGGAAAATCCGTTTCAAGCACTGGCTGCAACCTTCCAAGGCCGCTGTCGAAGCTGCCGGTTTTAACGAACTGAAGGCACTGGGTATCCCCACCCTGCAGACAGTCGCCTACGGTGAAAGACGTCGCCTTGGCCTGCTACAGGCCACCTTCATTGTCACCAGGGGTGAACAGAATACTATCGAGCTGGATCAGTTCCTGGCGCGTCAATGGTATAACATGTCAACAACGTCCAAGAGAACCATACTGAAACAGCTACAAGCCATTCTGATCAAACAGCTGCAAACGGCGCATAACGCAGGCTTTTACCACTGGGACCTGAAATTGCGTAACGTTCTGCTTCAGCACACAACAGATAACGCACTACTTATCTGGATAGACTGCCCCCGCTCCCGGCGCAAGACCGCCAATGAGTTTGACGCGGTGGTAAATGATTTTAGCGCCATGGCCCGTGTTGCCTGCAGGGTGCTGACACCGGGTCAGCAGATGCGCTTCCTGCTGGACTATTATGATGGTAACCGCGAAAAGGCCAGAAAATTATACAGGGCAGTTGCCGCGGAACTGGTCAAACGGCCACCGCGTCCCTACTGGCACCTGCTGGCTGAAGATGACCCGATGTATATTCGTAACATCAACAAGCAATAACCATGTTTCTGAAAAGTATTCTACCTATCCAGACCATCACTGCCGAGGTATTCGATCAGCGCATAGCCTCGGCCGAACTGATTGTGGCCGATCGGATCGGCCCCAAGGTCATGCACCTGGATAATGGTAATATCATCAAACTGTTTCGTCGCAAACGAGCCATTAGCTCCGCCCTGTTCGCACCCTATGCTGTGCGCTTTAGCAACAACGCCTTTCGCCTAAAGGAACTGGACATACCAACCATTACGCCGATTGGAATCCAGCATTGTCCTCAAAGAAAAACCCATATCGTTGAATATCAACCGCTACCCGGTGAACTGTTGCGTGGCCTGTTACAAAAAGATGGGAGCGAGGCATTATTTCAACAGACCGCAGAATTTATTGCCGAGCTACACAACAAGGGGATTTACTTCCGCTCCTTGCATTTCGAGAACATCGTCTACCACGACGGCAGACTGGG
>JAPHTU010000165.1 GCA_026196145.1 Gammaproteobacteria bacterium | reverse complement strand
CACTCAGTCAGCCAGCCACCCAGTTTCAGTCACTGGCAGCGACTTTCAGTCAGGAGCAACAACAGTCGATTAGATCAGCCCTAAATGCAGCATGGCAAAAAGCCGGCGGTATTGATCCAGCCATAACACAACAAAAACAAGAGGCCAGCAAGGCGCTTGAAGATAAAATTACCGAGGCGTCGGAAAAGGCTGAATTCTCACATGAGTGGATGCAGTCATTAAAACTACTAACCCTGGAGCTGGAAGCATTGCTTGGCAGAGATCATATCAGCACACAACAAGTACGACGCAAACTGGCAACGCAATTCATGCAGGAGGCAACGGCCGTTAGCGAAGCTGAGCGACTGGTACAAAGCAGTATCCTGATAGAACACGCGAAATATTTTGACAGCCTTGCCCCGGGTGTGGCCGACGCCGAGAGCGCCATTGCGGCAGCACTGGAAAAACAGGAACTGGCGCGGATAGACCGGGAGCGCCTGGCAACCATTTCCGCGTTAAAACAGGATACCCTGGCCAAGGCGGCTTCCGAAAAAGTTGATGATGCGCTGCGCTTTCTTGATTTGCTGAAGGTTTACCTGCTGCCGGACGACCCCTTCCTTATAACGGAAGGACCAGAGGCCATTGGTAAAGCCTATGCCGGTATTGCACTACGTGCCAAGAATCGTGCGGACAAGATACAAAAAGATTATGTCGGTCAGCGAGACGGGTATATCGCAGCACTTGATCACATTAAAACCGGTCTGGATATTGCCCCTGATTCCAAACCATTGGCCAATGCCAAGGCCGCTATACAATATGCCCTGAATATCACCGAGGTCAGAAATACCTTTAATACATCAGAAAAGCTGGACCTGGCCGGACTCAGAACCCAATTGAACCGCATCAAGGCATTTAATGCTACTGCATTTAAACGTTTACAAACCGAATTTTCAGAGGCCGTAGCGCAGCGTATATCAACCATGGAGAGTTACGATCCCAAATCGGCAAAGATATTTCTTGATGCAGCCAAACAGTTACCCATTAACCAGGTACTGCTTTCCCGTATCAAGATTACAGTGCCTGAACCGTCAAAATACTCCAAGCAGATTACCGAGGCGATCAAGGTTTCCAAGCTGACCGAAGCCAGTAACTTACTTAAAACGGCCCTGACCGAGGAAAGTGATCACCCGGAAATCAAGCGACTGCGTGGCGTACTGGCCGACAAGGTAAAGGCCGCCAACCTGGCTTACAAACAATATCAGGCAGCCCTGAGTAAAAATGATATCGAGAACTCCAAGAAGCTGATTGCAAAGGCCGTGAAAATCTGGCGTGATAATTCCAAATTCAATATTGCCTTAAAAACCAGCGTGACAGAGGAGATCCTTGCCAGCAAGGCCATATGCGAGGCCCGCCTTGCCGGCTATGGACGCAAAAGCAGGGGCCGCTGCTACGACATGGTGGCCAGAGGCGCCAAGGGCCCGCTCATGGTCGTGCTTCCTGCGGGCGCAGGACACACAACACCGTTCGCGATCAGCAAGTTTGAGATCTCCGTTAATGATTTCAACCAGTACTGCAAAATAACGAAGAAGTGTAAGACCATTAACAAGGGCGCCAAACTACCCGTCACAGGCATCTCGATTGCCCAGGCCAAGGAATACACCGCGTGGCTAAGCAAGGTCAGCGGTGCAAAATATCGCCTTCCAACTGATAAGGAATGGGAACATGCTGCCAACGCAGCAGGCAAGCAACCTAAAGGTAAAAGTTTTAACTGCACTTTACGTCTCGGTGACAAAATCATGAAAGGTACCGGCCTTGAAGATATCAACTCAGGCAAACAGAATGGCTGGGGATTGGCTAATTACCTTGGCAATGCACAAGAGTGGGTAGAGACCCCTTCAGGTCTTAAGGCCCGCGGTGGTGCATACAAAGATGCCATGCAAAAATGCACTATCAAGCTGGAACGCGCTCATGATGGTAATCCGGATGAGATTACCACCTTCCGTATTGTGAGAGATGTTACCTAAATGACAACACGTATTCACAGCGAATTACGCAACCTGGCACTCGCCTACTATCGTGGCTGGGTGTCACGTGATCGATATCTATCGATCAGGCAGGAGTACCTGCAGTCCATAACGAATGGTGAGACACCCAAGGCTATCGATCCAAAAAGGATTGCTCCACCAAAAAAGAAGCCAATTGCCAGTAAGTCTTCACGTAAACGCTCTAATAAAAACAAGTGGATACTGATCGCTGTCACAATTGCCGTCTTGTCACTAATAATTGTCAGCATCTACCTTGGTACGGCTTCATCACCCAAGAGAACAGTAACTACTCCTGTTCCCGACAACCACACTGAAAAAGCCACCAGCTTGAAGTCGCAATCCGTCACTGATGAACAACGTTTTAATGCCTTTCTGACAGAAAACTTCATTAGCAGACGCACATGGGATTCAGATGCATTAAACAGCCTCAGGTTAAAATGGCTAGGCTTGAGCCAGGAGCAACAAAACAAGGTAAGTAATACAAAGGTCTTTCAGGACTTTAGTGGCGCATTAATCGAGCGGATCGTCGATGAGCGGAAGCTCAATAACATTGTACCTTCTGATTATGAACTCGCCTTAATGACAGCGGCAAAGAACATGGGGATGATTAACGCAATTCCGAACCCATAGCGCCATTCATATTTTAAAGAATAAGGTGCCCGGGTAACCCGCAGCTATTCGACAATATAGTAAATCAGCTCGGCATTCTCGGCAGAAACCGGGCTACCGAGACTAAAACATCCTGCACCTGTCAAAGGCAGTTCTTCTCTTCTGAGATAAACCTCACGGCCATCGTTAGTTCGAACAAAGGTGCCGTTTGTGCTCTGATCAATGACAACAAATTTACCACGCCGGACTTCTATTCTTACATGCATCCTGGATGCGAGCTTGTCATCTACAACAAAATCCGCCTGGTCGCCACGACCAATGACAGTCACGCCACTGCTATCGGCGAGTTCCAGTTGTTTGTCACGCCAGCGCAGTTTCATCTTCATTGGTGCTGCTGCCGCTGCTAATAGATTGGGCGCTGCCATACGGGTAACGTCTTCCTGTGCCCACATGACCTCATAAATTATCATAGGCTCTTTCTTGCCCTTGACCGGCGCGCGATCGAATTCGCGGGTATCGGCCTTCAGTTCTTCATTAAGCCTTTCAACAGTATCTTCTGTGATGATAATTTGCCCTGCCTTCGCGATACCAGCCATCCGCGCGGCCACGTTTACCGCATCACCGTATATATCACCATCACTTTCAAGTATTGCCGGGCCAAAATGTGCGCCTATCCGAATAGACAATGCCCTGCCGTAGGTAAAATCATTGGATACGGTTTCCTGGATATCATAGGCCGCCTTGACAGCAGAATCAGCGTCGACAAAAACACACATGATTTCATCGCCAATCGTTTTAATAACTCGACCACGCATTGCCTGAGTAGACTTGGTCATACTCTCAATGGTATGTGAGATCATGGTCCGCGCTTTATCGTCGCCAACGTCCTCATATAGCTTGGTACTACCAGCTACGTCAGCAAACATAATCGAACATTTGATATTTCGTTGGGCCATGTATAAAAATTTATTCTTATATTTCAGAAAGATATGAAATATTCATAACTCGTTACTGTCATTCTACCGTTGAACCCCATTGAGGGACAAGAAATTATACTGAAACCAGTAAAAATTTACCTACCGGGTTATTTTCCATACATTTGTTATGGCTAATGCTCTATGTTTTCGCTATATTTCCCGGTCAAATTAGAAAAATTACTCAGGGATGATAGGTGATGGTAGATTAATTCCATTTCATCTGATTTCACCAGCTCTGCCAACTCAAGCGGCTTTTTCGACTTCAATTTATCGCGACTCACCACCATAAAACCCGCTACCGTGAGCTCGTCACCCTTCTCGGGTTCGAAATTTGCCTGCATCGGTTCCAGGATATCCAGCTTTTTAATCGTTCTGCAGAAACGTTCCGTTGCCAACCCCTGTGATTGATAGTCTTTCAAAAAGGCAACTACGTTCTCCAGATAAGCGGATTGCTTCCCGGATTCCAGGAACAAAGGCCGCCCATCTTCCCTGCCAAACCCTTGATAAGCCTCGTCAAGACAAACCGTATATATCGTGTCCCCGGAACTAGACTCATCGCCTGAGAGAATAAAAGGGTAGCGCCTTACATAAGCAGGTATATATTTTGCGTCCCAGTTATTGTCTGGCGTAATAAAAAGATTTTGCCCAGACTTCAAACCTAGAATAGCTATAGGCAATATCGAATCGCCACTCTCAATAAAAACTATTGGGTATTCACGGGCTACAAGCAGAAACTCTACTGCAGTAATTAAAACAGCGTTGGTATCAACCGCATAACTATAATCAATGTCTGACTTGACCTTCCAGTTACCATGGCCCTCATTATTTAACGCAACGACTTTTTTATAGAACTGGGGTTGTTGAGCCCCTGTCTCTGACGCTATACCCACTGTACACTCCTTGTATACAAATAATAACTATTAGAAATATCACTGAAATTTTGCAAAACCGGCTTGCTTAGACCTGGGCAGACAAGGGACTTACACAGCTTATGAGAAACTTATGCTGACAAACCAGTCATCCATATGAGATTGTTGTGAGCGCATAGAATCTAGCATTACACCGGAAGGCATAGAAGCATACTTCCCATTCATCTGTATATTTTGATAACCCGCCGTGGGCTTATCAACAGACAAACATGTTCCATCGCTTTGGGGAGCAGATCCATCAGGGCATTT
>JAPHTU010000245.1 GCA_026196145.1 Gammaproteobacteria bacterium | reverse complement strand
TCTGAATAATGAATACGCCCCTGCTCATCCTGCCAGGTATAAATCGGCCCGGCTATCGACACTACTGACGATAGCAACAGCACAAAAAACACACTGTTCTCAAATAACCTCAAAACCGCTCCTGTCCACCGGTACTATCAGAAAAATCCGGGGGTGCTGTTTCCGGCTGGTTACTGACAATCTGCCAGGAGCCATCGTCTCCACGACACGCCGTACCATTTGCCTCCTCGACCTTGCCATCAACGACGATGGACTGGGTATAGTCACGACAATACTGACCGTTATCACGTTGCCATGTCTTTACCGGCGTGATTGACCCGGAATGCCCGGAATCCGGGTTCTTCCAGCTGGATGGCCGACCAGCCGGTTGATATTCAAGGGCCTCATGGGCGGTTTGGGAATGGTATTGCTGGTCCTTGCAATCCAGTGATTCACCATAACGGTTCCCTGCATAACCCCCGGCGACTACGCCGAGTACAGTAGCTGCCTTCTTGCCGCTGCCTTTGCCAATTTGTGAACCGACAATACCACCCAGCAGGGCACCGACTACCGTTCCGACGGCCTCCTTGTTACCCTGGCATTCCTCGGCAACAACCGCCATTGATGACACCAACAGACATACAGCTGTCATGACAAAGGTTAGTTTCTGTACTGTACTCATACGCAGTTTCACTCCTTCACTCCATAAACCCAGTTTAGCCTGTCTTCGGCTTTTTTCAGTCATCATATTGCACTAAACTTACCACGAGTGTGAGTTTTCTCACATTGTTGCCATTGTTGGCCAGTCACTACTTACATCGCTTATATTCATGAAACTGTCGACCTTCGTATTTATCTGTCTCATAAGCGCCCTGCCATGCGCCAGTAACGCCGCAACTCTGCCCGATACCGTGTTGGACATCCTGCAGCAGGAAAATATCCCCGAAGACAGCCTGGGCGTACTGATACAGGAACTCGATGAAAAGACACCCCTGGTGGCCCACAATATCGATACACCACTCAATCCCGCTTCTGTCATGAAACTGGTGACTACATACGCCGCTCTGCAGATACTGGGCCCGGATTACCGCTGGAAAACCGAGTTTCATCTCGATGGAACACTAAAACACGGCACCCTGTTTGGTGACCTCGTTGTCAAAGGCTATGGCGACCCCTACCTGGTAGAAGAAACCCTGTTGCCGGTACTGCGTTCACTGCGTCAGAAGGGACTTCAACACATTACCGGCAGGCTGGTTGTCGACAACAGCTATTTTGAGGATGACGGCCTGCAGGATCCGGGCGCATTCGATAACAAACCCTACCGGGTTTATAACGCCAACCCCAGCGCATTAATGGCCAACTTCCAGGCAACCCGCTTTACCTTTACCCCCAATGCGCATGCGGGTGAAATCGAGATCGATGCATGGCCTGCATCGCCGGGATTAAAAATTGATAACGACATGAAATACGTAAAGGGTAAATGTCGGGGCAGTCATCGCTGGCCAAATATGTGGTTTACCCACGATGGCGACCGGCTTACCGCCCGCTTCAAGGGGGATTACAGCCCGCAATGCGGACAACATGATATACACCGTGCCGTCGCGCCCCCTGCCGCGCTGTTTTATGGTGCATTTCTACCGGCCTGGCGCTATCTGAATGGTTCACTGGTCAATGGCTATCGCCTGGGCAAGGTTCAGGAAGGCTCAAAACCATTTTATGTGCATCACTCAAAACCTCTGGCAGACATCATTCGACTCATTAACAAGCACAGCAATAATGTCATGACAAAGCAATTGCTACTGACAATTGGCAGCCAATCCGAAGGGGAACCGGGAACACTGGAGAAAGGTCGTCAGGCGATAAAAAAATGGATGCAGTCAGAGGGAATCGATACCACCGGTTTTATTATTGATAATGGTTCCGGACTCTCTCGTGACGCCAGGGTAAGCGTCAATACGCTCAACCAGCTTGCCTGAACCAGTGGCGCAGTCCATGGATGCCCGAGATGTTGAGTTCCCTGTCGATACTGAGCCGCGATGGCAC
>JAPHTU010000032.1 GCA_026196145.1 Gammaproteobacteria bacterium | reverse complement strand
TAATCATCTCACTATGACGATGAACAATATGCAAAAAATTATATCAAGATAGGGTGATAGCTAAGGTGTTTTCACACAGTCTGGGGTGAAAGGTAGCATAATCCTAAATCATATTCTTTGTTGCTTAATAGCATCTGTAGTCCCTGTATATCCTAGATCAGCGTCGGCCATCCGTTCTCATCAAGATATTCCGCTAGATTGTCAGGTCGATATTTGTCGTCAGCATCCCAACGTTCTTTCACGGACCGATGAAACAAAACTTCGCCTCTGCCGTGGTTTAGTTCCCGGTAATACTTTTTCTTGAGGCGGTAAAAGCTGCGTCTTGAATTATGTAGTTTTGCGGTTGCGCTTTTATGTATGCTTTGGCGCAGGTGTGGCTCCATGGTCAGGCCATTCATTGCCGCTTCCTTGATCATCCATTCGAGCGCATTGTCCGAAAGCAGGGAGCCATCTGGATCAGGCTTATAACTGCCACCGATATTGCTGTGCGCACCAGGAAACCATGCCTGTACCAGGTCCATGGTCGGTTTTTCTTCCCAGATGGTGGGCTCGAAGTCACTGCGGTGCTCATCGATCGCCATGGCGTGTCGAGCAATCTTGACGTTGCTGCCTATCTTGGTGTCATAGAATTCATCCTTGTCGTCAAAAAGACCGAGGAAAGAGATTGGGATACCCATGGCGCCGACGGTGTCCCACACGCCAACGAAGTGTACGGTTTTGTCAGGGTGGGAATACTTGTCACGAAAAGTTACGGAATTATCGCCACTGGGGCTATTAACCTTGCCGGGTTTTTTGTAAAGGTTGAATGCCGCTTGTATGAGGTTGGCATCTGGGCGTTTTAGGATACCGCAGTTATTAATCAATCCGCACAGGCTGCGAATGGTGTATGAACCACGACTGAACCCAAACAGAAAGAGCTCATCGCCCGGTGAATAGTTCTGCACGATATAACGGTAGTCGTCCATTATGTTTTTATGCAGGCCCTTGCCGGTTGCACCGCCAAGTACTGGCTCGTAATAGGAGCCTACGCCCCAGTCATAAAATACCTGCTGGGGTACGCCATCGACATCGGTAGGTTTAATGGCGCGGGCCAGTCTCAGGACATTCGTCGGAAAGTCTTCCTTGATGTCTTTTTCCGGCCGATTCCATGTGCCATCGGCACAGATAACAATGCGCTTTTTCATCACTCCCCCATGCGTCTCCTCTCCAGTGGGGAAACCTATCACAGGTCAGTCAATTAATAACCTGTATAAATTGCTAGGTCGGTATTGTCGTTATCGTCTTATTAGCTTGCTAATAGATGGATGTGATGCGATTAGCTGCAACGCGTTATTTAACAGGGTCTTCCCCGGCTCCATGCGGTGCCAGGTGGAGGCACCGGAGGGGTGGGGTAATGGAATGCAATCTGATTTGCCCGCGCTGGTTTGTATCCTGAATTGCTGACCGATGACTTCGGTCAGCTTGTCGAATTCGAGAAATTGTTGAATCGCCAGTTTGCCGACGGGGATGATCAGCCGGGGTTTTAGCAGTTGTAGTTCGGTTTCAAACCAGGGGCGGCATTGCTCTATCTCATGGAGTGTTGGTACACGATCACCACCCTTGGGATTTTTGCCGGGGAAGCAGCGACACACGGCGGCCATGTAGACATTTTTCCTGAAGGTGTCCTCATCAATGCCAATGCTTTCATACCATTTGAACAGGGTCTTGCCTGCTGTCCAGCCAAAGGGTTTGCCTACGCGGCCTTCATGTATACCAGGCGCCTGGCCTATCTGAATGATCTTTGAAGTAGACGGCTCACCGGTAATGACAGGCCCGATCATGTCCGGACAAAGGCAACACTGGCTGAGCTCTGTCTGGTGCGCCTTGACGGCTTTTGCGCTCACCGGCATTGGTTAAATGCCTTTGTAATATCACGCATCATCTGGAAATAAGTATCGGGTCCCGGGGGTAATTTGGCAGCCAGCGGGTCGAGTGTGACGATACGCAGTTTATGCTTGTCTTGTAGTGCTCCAAGGTATTTGGGTTTGAATTGTGGCTCGATCAGCAGGCACTGGGTATGCCGGTCCCTGATGATTTGACTGATGTCGTACAGATGATGTGCACCGGGTTGTTTGTGTGCGTTGGGGTTGATGGTGCCGTGGGTCGTGATGCCATAAC
>JAPHTU010000023.1 GCA_026196145.1 Gammaproteobacteria bacterium | reverse complement strand
GTGATGCCGTCAATCTCAATGTCTTCCATTGTTGGGATGTTCTCCCGGAGTTTATCGATAGCAGCCATGTCGGGATCGAAGGGTTGGTCGGCATCATGACGGTGGAAGCCCCATAGTTTGACCAGTTTGCCGATGGCGGGGTTGAAGAAATGGTCCGACTGAATAGCAAGGGCCTGTGTGCGTAGAAGCAATGGCAGAATGGATGTTGATGCGGTAAACCGCTCGCCTGATTGTAATAACTGATTGGTCCTTGTTAATGCACCTGGTTCCCATGGGTGCCAGATTTGGTGCATGGTGAGGAAATCAGTTTCCAGTCGCTGGAAGGCCCGCTCAATCAAGTCATTGTCGTGATGGCGGATCGTTACATTAATAATGGTGCCAAAGGCCAGGATCTGATGCTGCCCGGTGACTGTTGTTGGTTGCTCGGTACAACCCCATACAAGCAACAGAAATATCAGCCACGTAACACGCTTCATGCGGATAGCTTTGCTTCCATTGCGTCGAACAAGTCACTGCTGATGTTTAACTTATAAAGTTCATCAAGCTCTCTGATACAAGTAGGGCTGGTAACGTTAATTTCGGTAAGATAATCACCGATTACATCCAGTCCGACAAAAAGCAGGCCTCGCCTGTTGAGTTCTGCTCCAACCTGCTGGCAAATCCAGTAGTCACGTTCCGATAACGCTACCCCCCTGGCTGTTGCGCCGGCAGCGAGGTTGCCGCGGTTATCAACTTCTGAGGGTATTCTGGCGAGTGCATAAGGTACCGGTTTGCCATCTATTAGCAGGATACGTTTGTCTCCCTCGTTGATTTCCGGGATAAAACGTTGTGCCATGGCAAATCGTTTTTCGAAGTCAGTCAGGGTCTCGAATATGACATTGCGATTTTTGTCGTGGGCATGAACGGTGAATATGGATTTTCCTCCCATGCCATCCAGGGGTTTGACTACAATGTCTCCCTGCTCGGCAAGAAACTGATTAAAATCCGCCAGTTTGCGGCTGACCAATGTTGGCGCACAGCATTGCGGGAACCATGAGGTGAACAGTTTTTCATTGCAGTCCCGCAGGCTATCCGGGCGGTTAACGACCAATACTCCCTGATTATGGAGCAGCTCCAGCAAATAGGTTGCGTATATGTACTCCATATCAAATGGCGGATCCTTTCGCATGAGGATAACGTCCAGGCCGGCCAGGTCGATATTCCTGCGTGCGCCCGCCTCATACCATTTTTGCGGGTCATCAAAGACGGTTAAAGGTTGTACATACGCCTTGACCTGGCCGTCTTGCAGCCGCATTTCGTCAACCAGCATGTAGAAAATCTCCCATCCGCGCCGCTGTGCCTCAAGCAACATGGCAAAGCTGCTGTCTTTCCTGATGTTAATCCCCTGTACGGGGTCCATCACGATGCCAAGTTTACGTGGCATGGGGGCTAGTCTCCGGATACATCATGTATTTCTCGCGCGGCGGCGAGCAGTGCCAGGCGCGCGATGACGCCGTAGGTATAAAAGCGGTTGGGGGTGGCGTCAGGGTCAATAGCGGCATCAGGTACATTACAGGGTTCGTCAAATGCCAGGGGTTGAAAGTGCATGCCCGGGGCATTCAGGTTTTCGTCAGTACCACGCTTGGTGTGTACCCGATAAAAACCCCCGACCACGTAACGATCCATCATATAGACCACCGGCTCCGCGACAGATGCCGCGTCGCCCCATGTCTCGTAGGTTGGTACGCCCTCCTGCAGTATAACCTTGTGGATGAGTTTACCCCCTTTGGATGCTGACATTCGGGTACGTTGTTTGCGGTTGAGGTCAATGACATCCTCAGGTGAGCGTACTGTCATAATGCCCATGCCGTAGGTGCCGGCATCTGCCTTGATGATGATATAGGGAGCAGAGTCTATCCCGTGTTGATTATATTTTTCCTGTATATCGGCCAATAATTTTGCAGTATTTTCGTACAGGCAGTCTTCACCTTTTCTTTCCATGAAATTTAGTTCGCCACAATTTCTGAATAATGGGTCAAAAAACCAGGGATCGATATCGATCATTTTTGAAAACTCGATTGCCAATAGCCGGTAAAACTCGAAATGTTCGGATTTGAGTCGTTTGTTCCAGCCGAGGTCCGGGGGTGGTGTGATTACCTGGCTGATTCCGTCCAGTTCCGTCGGTACTCCACTACTTAAATCATTGTTCAGCACAATAACGCAGGGATCAAAATCCCCGGCCATCAACCGGTCTCCCTCACGATGTATCAGTTCGAGGGATAATGTTTTTCCGGAATCAAGGGTGATCGAAGTGGTCTCGGTAATTTCCGGATTAATGGTACCGATCCGGGTTTCATAACCAGACTGGATCATTAGCTCCTGCAAGGTGGCGATACTGTCCATGTATGCCATGTTCCGGGTATGGTTTTCTGGCAGGATCATCACCCTGACCGCATCCGGGCAGACCTTGTCCAATGCGGTCTGTATGGCCTGAATACAGAGCGGGGCGAACTCACGATTAATATTGTTAAAACCGGCGGGAAACAGGTTGGTGTCAACCGGTGCGACCTTGAAGCCGGCATTACGGATATCGACCGAGGCATAGAACGGTGGTTTGTTAATTAGCCACTGTTGCCGAAACCAGGTTTCAATTGCATTTTGCCTGTCCAGTAGATGGCTCTCCAACTCGTGCAGAGGGCCAGTCAGTGCGGTTGTCAGGCTGGGGGCCTCATGTAGGTGCTTGATATTCATAGCATTAATCAGTAAAAACCTTAAGGATAATAATCATTCAAAGGCTGGCCGGTGGCGAGCAGGGTAGATTGTCGCATGATTCCATTGATTTTTTCCTAACATCCAATCACTTATGGATTATACTTTTTCTATTGTATGAACATGCATATTTGGTTACATTCACGCCAATAGTTATTATTTTACGAAATCCGGCCATAAGATCGGATATACCAAAGGTGGATACATTGGCTTCTGATAAAGAAGAAAGTGATTTCAGTGACCTGAAGGTTATGGTTATTGATGACAGCAAGACGATTCGTCGGACTGCTGAGACTTTACTGAAAAAAGCCGGCTGCGAAGTAGTCACTGCAGAGGATGGTTTTGAGGCGCTTTCCAAGATTGTTGACCAACGCCCGGACCTGATTTTTGTCGATATCATGATGCCAAGGCTTGATGGTTATCAGACATGTGCATTAATCAAGAATAATGATACCTTCAAGTCCACGCCTGTCATCATGCTGTCCAGTAAGGATGGGTTGTTTGATAAGGCGCGCGGCAAGATTGTCGGTTCCGAGCAGTACTTAACCAAGCCTTTTACCAAGAAAGAATTACTGGATGCCATCAACAGGCATGCAAAAACATAGTCATAGTGGAGTGGCTGCTTACACACATAATCTGAGATTAGAGGGGAAATACAAATGAGCCGGATATTGATGGTGGATGACTCGCCGACGGAAATCGTAGTGGTAAAGAAGGCGCTGGAGAGTAAAGGGCATACAGTAATAACTGCCAATAATGGCGCAGAGGGTGTAGAAAAAGCCAAAACAGAAAAGCCGGACCTGGTTTTGATGGATATTGTGATGCCGGATATGAACGGATTCAAGGCAACGCGCGAAATCAGCAAAAATCCTGAAACTTCATCGATACCCATCATAATTATGTCATCAAAGGACCAGGTTACCGATATGGAATGGGCAAAACGACAGGGCGCGACAGGGTATCTGGTCAAACCAGCTAATGAGGATGAATTATTTGCCGCAGTCGATGAGGCCCTGGGTGGTTAGGCTCCTGTAAGTCGCACAAGCATATGAATGATTCAGCTGATCCGTTAGAACAACTGATTGCGCTTGAAGAGCGAGGAAAAAGTCATGTTGTGGATCTGACGACAGAAGAGGATCGCAGAGAGTACTGGCGAGCAGTATCGTTTCGGGTAGCGGATAAGCAATTGTTGCTGGATGAGCACGAGGTTTCTGAATTATTGACATTGCCGGCGATTACGGTGGTGCCTGGAACCAAGCATTGGGTGGCCGGTGTTGCAAATATTCGCGGACAATTGCTACCAATAGTTGATTTCGGGCAATTTCTGTTTGGTGAGGCAATAACACCGGGAAAACAGGTCAGGGTATTGGTGATTACACACGAAGATATCAAGTCCGGTCTGATAGTTGATGAAGTCTATGGTATGCGACGCTTTCCCGTGGATATGCATCAACCGCCACAGTACGATGGATTGACCGATGTTATGAAGGTGATGGTTACCGGGTGTTATGAGGAAGAGCGTCTTTTCCACGTTATGGATGTAAAGAAATTGATAGATGAATCTGAATTTATGCAGGCTGCCGCGTAATTAAAAAATAACCAGTGGCATAAGATAAATATTGCCGCGTATAGCTAGACAGGGAAGGAGTGTGAAATATGGCGATCGATGTTAAGAAGATAAAATCCAAATTTCCGGTAAGTGCGGGTAGCGGGGTAAGGGGCGCCCGTAATATTGCATTGTTTGTTTTACTGATTTTATCGCTGGTCGCTACTGTCATTATATTTCGACAGGTTCTGATCAACGAGACGTATCGTGCCGAGTATGTTTCATTAACGGATCAACTGAGACTTGTATCCCAGCAAATGCCGGGTTTGGCAATTGAAGCCGCTTCCGGTAATGCCGAGGCATTTGGTGCTCTTGAAGAGAAAGTGGATGAATTTTCACTGGCATTGAAAAAAATACGTGAAGGAAATGCTGCGACCGGCCTGCCAGCCAGCCCTCAGGATGTGGATGCTCAGGTGAGTGCGGTGGTCAATGCCTGGGAAAATCTGAAGAAAAATGCGGGTCTGGTGGTCGACAGTACAGAAGAGATGCTGACAATCCAGGAAGACGCCGACGGTTTTCGCCTGGCAAGTCCCGAGTTACAGGCAATGGTGGACGAGGTGCTTGGATTGATGGTTGAAGCAAATGAGCCGGCCCAACAGGTCTATTTTGCCTCGCTGCAACTGACATACTCTGAAAGGATGGCGGCCAGGCTGCAGGAAGCGTTGCAGGGCAACGTGGGAAGCGCCACGGCGGCTAATGATTTTGCCAAATGGACACAGGCCTTCCGCTCGTCACTGAACATCATGCGTGGTGTGGAACAGGACGAGTCAGCACTACCGGTAAAGGATGAGGCAGCCAAGGCGCTACTCGAGGAGGTGGACGCCGTATTTACCGCGCATGAAGATAACGTAGAGGCCATCATGGATGGTATTTCGCGTTTCTTCCAGGTCCGTGAGGCCGCTGGCCAGATATTTGAGGAAAGTCAGACCCTGCTATCCAGGCTGGACGATCTGTCCACCGCATACAAAGGCAGGGGCGAAACCGGGCTGTATACCACGCAAAATGGGTATATCGTTGGTTCCAGCGTAATCGTGTTATTGATCCTGCTGGGTGTGTTGATGTTGATTGATTCCAGGAGGCGCACCAAGGAAGCGACTCTCAGGGAGGAAGAATCCCTGCAACAGACGCAAACGCAGAATATGGCTGTACTGCAGCTACTTGATGAAATTGAACCACTGCAGGATGGTGATCTGACAGTAGAGGCGTCAGTTGATGAAGCATTTACAGGTACTATTGCAGACGCGATCAACTCATCAATTGACGTACTTCGTACACTGGTATCAACAATTAACGAGGCCTCCTCGCAGGTATCGTCTGCAGCGCAGGAAACGATGGAAACAACTACCGCACTGGCAGAAGCGAGTAACCAGCAGGCAAAAGATATAGCCAGCGCAACCGAGTCTGTTAGTCGGATGGCAGAATCGATGCAGGGAGTATCAGCCGAGGCGGGCCGGTCTGCAGAGGTGGCAAAAAACTCGGTGGATATCGCCCATAAGGGTGGTGAAACAGTGCGCGCGACCATCGGTGGTATGGACAGTATTCGTGAGCAGATTCAGGAGACATCAAAACGACTCAAGCGTCTGGGTGAAAGTTCGCAGGAAATTGGTGATATCGTTGGACTGATTAACGATATTGCGGACCAGACCAACATCCTTGCACTTAACGCCGCGATTCAGGCGTCGTCAGCCGGCGAGGCAGGACGAGGATTCGCGGTGGTAGCGGACGAGGTGCAACGACTTGCAGAACGTTCTACCAACGCTACACGACAGATTGAAAACCTGGTGACGGCAATTCAGGCTGATACGAATGAAGCGGTTATTTCAATGGAACAAACCACGACTGAGGTGGTAGAGGGAGCCAAGCGCGCGGAGAATGCGGGTGAGGCCCTGGATGAGATCGAAAAGGTTTCCAGTGAGTTGGCAGAGCTGATTGACAAGATTTCTGTAACGGCAAACCAGCATGCGCAAGGCGCAGCCAAAATTTCCAGTTCCATGTTGGTCATTGAGGGTGTGACGCGTGAGACGTCGGAAGGAACCAGTCAAACAGCTGAATCAATTGGTAATCTGGCCAGTATGGCAGACAACCTTAAACAACAGGTGTCGGGATTCCGTTTACCTGAGTAACGAATGTGTCAGGGGATATCTTAACTGATGGCGACCGTGCATGAGTGAGTCAGATAATTCGCAGCTTTCATCTTTGGGCTGGGTCAAGGATGAGATAAACAAATCTCTCGAGGAAGCGCGTACCTCGCTGGAAGCCTATGTCGAAAATAATGATGAAGGTGATCCGGCCGGATTGCAGCGTTGCCATGAACTGATTCAGCAGGTACGCGGTACATTGCAAATGGTGCAATTACAGGGTGCTTTATTGCTGGCTGAAGAAATGATTCGGTTAATTGACACCTTGCTTGCCAGCAGTGATACGGTTGAGGATCCTAGCCAGGCGTATGAAGTCCTGATGCGTGCAATACTTCAGCTGCCGGATTATTTTGACCGGGTACAGTCTGGCCAGACCGATGCTGCCATTATTCTGTTACCTCTCATCAATAGCTTGCGCTCAGCATATGGTGAAGATGCCGTTGTTGCTGAAGCGCTGTTTGCACCAAATTTTAATGGCATCCTGCCACCTGAAATCGACGGTCTGGAGCCGTTTGAAGACGGTGACTTATCTGCCCTCATCAAGCGTACACGGCATCAGATACATCTTTCCATGCTGGGTTTGTTTCGGGGTAAAAATGTAGAGGAATCTCTCGGAAAAATCATAGAGCTATACGGGCAATTCTGTGTAACTGCGCATTCGGAAGTAATCAAACAACTCTACTGGGTTGCTTCAGCTCTGTGCGAAGGCATTCTTGATGGCGGGTTGGACCCTGAAGTATTACCGGTCAAGCCACTACTCGGGCAGATAGACCGGCAGTCCAAAATCATTATTGATGATGGAGAAGAGAGGCTGGCCGCAGAACCACCTTCGGAGCTGGTTCGAATCCTGCTTTACTATGTTGCTTCCTCATCATCCGAGGGAGAACGTGTAGCTGAAGTGAAATCGTCATTCCGTCTTCGTGAATATCTGCCTGAAGAACAGGAGCTGGAGAAATTACGCGATAACCTAGCGGGTCCCAGTTCAGAGGTCATCGAAACGGTTGTCCAGGGTATCACACAGGAGCTGGACCGGGCGCGTGACATGCTTGATATCTATAACCGTACCGGTGAGCAGGACACAGAACGGCTACAGCAGATGGTGCAGGCATTACGCAATGTGGCGGGTACTATTGCCATGGTAGGCGATACGGAACTGCAGGCTGCGATGAATGATTATTGTGACAATATCGGTGCGTTCATTGCTGGTGATAAAACAGCCGAAGAGGCCGGTATACAGGGACTTGCAGACTTCATTCTGCAGGTTGATTTACGTATCCAGGACCTGAAGCGTGAAAATATTGATCAGGGTGTTATCAGTGGCGCCGGCCCATCCCTGGTTAGCAGCACGGGTTCATGGGATGTCAGACGGGCTGTAGTTAAAGAGTCTGCAGTCAATATGGGTACAGTCAAGGACATGATAGCTGCGTTTGTCGAAGATCCTGATACGGGTCGTGATCAGCTCGCGGATGTTAGTGGATTGTTACAGCAGATTGCAGGCGGACTGAAGGTTGCTGCACTTGACCGTGCAAGTGATGTTGTCTACGCGCTGCGTTCTTTTGTTGATCAGGAGATGATCAAGTCGGCCAAGACACTAAAAGAGCAGGAGCTGGATTCGCTGGCTGAAGCGATCTCAAGTGCAGATTATTACCTCGAAGCAATTATCGATGAGCTGCCCAACAAGGAAACTGCGCTGGATATGGCAGAAGCTGCCCTGGACTTGCTGGGTTATGCAGCTGGAAATGTCGATCAGGAGCTCGAAGAACTGGCTGACGGGATATCTGAAGAAGACAGTGAGACCGAGCTGCTTGTCGATGAAGATTCAATGCAACTTGAATCGCTGGAAGCAGATCTGCAGCAGGAATATGGCGAGGAAGGCGATAAGGAAACCACCGATTCGTTTGAATTAAATCCTGAAGAACTGGCCCAGATAGATGGCGATGCTGCGGCCATGGAGGATGTCCCGCTTGAGGAATCACTATCCGAGGTTGAAGAGACCAGTGCTGATATCGAAGAGATAGAGGTATCGCCACCGGAAGAAAGTGAAGAAGAAATGTCCATGCGCCTGACAGCATTGTCTGATTCGGTTGATTTGGGTGACTTGCCGTCGATTGATGCAGTTGAAGAAATGCCGGACACGGAGGTCGAAGAATTATCTGTCGATGCGCCTGTGGAGTCAGAAGAGGAAATGCTGGCACGTATACAGGGAGATATCGATGAAAGAGCGGAACAGCTTGAGGACACCGGCGAGATAGAGGTTAGTGAACTGCGCTCTGAAATGGAGGCGGTAGACCTGGAAGGTGGTGAAGAAGTTGCAGCCGAAGATATTGCTTTAGAGGAATCAGAAGGTCTTGAAGGGGAAGGGATAGAAGAGAACCTGGCTGGTGAGCAGGTAGTGCCTGCGACAGAAACAGAGCCGGAGAGTATTCAGGATTCCCTGATGAATGATAGCCCGTTGGGGGATGACCTCGATGAAGAGATAGTTGAGATCTTTCTTGAAGAGGCGGAAGAGGTTCTTGGCGAGTTACGCCAACATTTTCCTGCCTGGCGCAACGATTCCGGTAATACTGAGTCGTTGACCATTGTCAGGCGCTCTTTCCATACACTGAAGGGCAGTGGGCGGATGGTCGGAGCCAACCAGATTGGCGAGTTCTCGTGGTCAATTGAAAATCTGTTAAACAAGGTTATCGACAACAGCATTGAGGCCAGCCCCGGGGTAATGAATGTAATTGCCCAGGCAATCGAGGTGTTGCCGGTAATGGTCGGGCAACTACAGGGTGGGCCAGCGCCAGATGTTGATATAAACGAGATATCCGGAATAGCGGATGCGCTGGCAGCCGGGAAGTCCACAGATTCGGGTCAGGCGGATATTGAACCTGACGTATCGGCTGAAAAAAAAATTCAGAAATTAGCTCCGACTGACGAAGAAGATTCATTCCAAGCCGAAGTATTGACCGATTCGGCACTTAACAAGCCGCTGGATTCCGAAGAAATTCGTCTTGTCTATACGGAAGAAACCAATCAACACCTGAAGGGTCTGCGAGAATTCATTGATAGGTGCCGGGCAGACCAGGGCGAGTGTTTCTTCAGGGAACCGGAAATCCTGATACTGCACACACTGCACGGTGG
>JAPHTU010000185.1 GCA_026196145.1 Gammaproteobacteria bacterium | reverse complement strand
TCAACACCGAATTGCCAGATGCCGTCGTCACGCAGGACACCATGACGGCCACTGAAACTGCCGAGGCCCGATTGGTAGCGCTCGAAGACCGCCTGAGGACGGGTAGCCTGGCTGATGATGAACGGCTACGCGCCAACCTGGAAAAAACACGCCTGTTAACGGAAGTCGACCGAAAAGATGAGGCCTGGGAACTTGCACGCGCCACCTTCGATGCCTATATGGAAAAACAGGATTATGAGGGCGCGGTCGATGCCTGCGACGCACTGTTCCTCACCGAGCAGGATGAATCGCTGGCTGCACTGGGTATGGGCGTCTGGCTGGGGGTCACATTCCCGATTGATCCGGATCTGAGCGTAGCCATGTTGCAACATATTATCGACGAAACACCTGACGATGCAGATGGCGCCGCTGTTGCCGCAGCTACGGCGCACTATATAGCAGACATGCGCTCCGAAGGCTCACAACGCGATAAATTGATTTTCTTCACCAACCAGATGCTGGGTAATGTCGCACGACGCCATAGTGAAATAGAAACCCAGGAAAAGTTCGACTTCTGGATAAACAAGATGGAACTGGATGACCCCGCAAAATTTCTGATTCGTTTACGTAATGTCGTCGATGTGCTGGTACAGGAAGACTGGTGGTTTGATCGTGAACAACTGCAGACCACAATCCCGGATAACTAGACCCATGACCGATACTGATACATGGAACTGGCAGGAAGACGAGGATGAGAACCAGCCTGATCGTTCCGATCGCGTGGTTGATGTCAGCTTCAGGCTCGAGTGCCAGAGTTTACATGTAGACCACACTGCCGCCCTGCATGCAGCGATCAGCGACGCCCTGCCCTGGTTTTCTGAAGACCCGCTGTCGGGCCTGCATTTGGTCTATGTCGCCGGTTCGCAAAACGGTTGGATGCGTCCGGAGGAACCCGATGAATTACTTCACCTTTCCCGACGTACCCGCCTGACGATCAGGGTAGCACTCGACAGAGTGGAGGAAACACTCTCCCTGACCGGACAGGTACTGGATATCGCGGGCAACAGCATGAAGATCGGTGAGGCTACAAAAAAACCCGTTATGGTTAATGATATTCTGGTTTCCCGGCATGTCATTGCCCATGATGATGACGATGAAAATGAATTCCTGCAGACCTGTGCAGCACAGCTAAAGCAGATGGGCATTCGTTTCAGAAAACTGTTACCGGGTCGGCAGCTCAATTTGCGTGGGCCCGAGGGAATTGTTAAAACCAGGAGCCTGATGGTCGCCGATCTTGAACTCACCGATTCCCTTATCCTGCAGGAACAGGGCCTGGGCGAGGGCCGCACATTTGGCTGTGGCCTGTTTATCCACCAGAAGGGAATCAAGGCTATTAACCCGGACGATATGGGGTAATTGATTATCTTCCAAACACCATATATCCCCTTCAGGGAGGGTATCTGGAATCCAGCCAAATTCTGATTTATTATGCGCGCCTCAAATTTTAGTCGGCAGTGCAGTCTACCGCTATTGTCGAAATTTAAATCATTCCAAACACAGAAAAGGGTATATATACATGTCAATACTTGATTCCGTAGAAAGAACCGATAACGGTTACCTGGTCAACTCAACTGACTGGAACGAAGAAATCGCAGCTGCGCTGTTCGCAGAAGAAGGCATCGAGCCAACCGATAGACACTGGGATATCGTGAAGTACGTCCGTGAAGAAACTCTGGGCGGCAGTGAACCTAATGAGCGTGGCATCATGAAAGCCATGGGCAAGATCTGGGGCGAAAAAGTTTCCTCAAAGCTCATGTACGAAATGTTCCCGGAAATGCCTTCCAAGCAGGGCCTGAAGATTGGTGGTTGCCCTCAAAGTACACGCAAGGGTGGTTACTAATCAGGCGCTTACCCGTATGTTTTACAAAAAAGGGGCTTATTGCCCCTTTTTTATTGCAAGGTCGTTATTCCTTTTCAAAATCCAGCGAGACTGAATTTATACAGTAACGCAAGCCGGTTGGCTGCGGTCCATCCGGAAATACGTGTCCCAGGTGGGCATCACATTTGCTGCACACCACTTCGGTACGTGTCGCAAACATGCTACGGTCTTCATGCTCGGTAACTGCCCGCTTATTGATCGGCTCATAGTAACTCGGCCAGCCGGTACCTGAATCAAATTTTGTCACCGAACTGAATAGCGGCTCGCCACAGCAGGTACACTTGTAGACCCCTGCTTCGTGATTGTCCCAGTACTGACCGGTAAATGCCCTCTCAGTACCCTTTTGACGGCACACCTGATAGGCCTCATCACTCAACTGTTCACGCCACTCCTGATCAGTTTTATTAACCTTGTCGTTCATAGTCTTTGCTCACGAATCTATTACTGTAGCTATGACCATACCACCGGGCAATGGTTCTATAACTCGGACCACAGACGGACAAGATTAATATACGAGCGGTTTGCACGCGCGGTTGCCTCGGCATCCGGGCTAACATTTTGCAGAGCCTCTTTAACAATATACATATCATACAAGAGCGCCCGTTGCTGCGGGTCCCTCACCATGCTCTGCGCCCAGGCCACGGCCACCAGGCGCTGGCCAGACGTAACTTCTGCGACCGAATGCAGGCTCCCGGAGGGATAAAACACCGCATGCCCTGCGGGCAACTTGACGTGCTGTTCTCCATGCTCGGTCTCCACTGTCAACTCCCCGCCTTCGTAGTCTTCAGGACCGGACAAAAATACCGTCATGGATACATCCGTGCGATATTGCCCGCCCTGGGGACCCATAATGGCGTCATCTACATGCTGACCATAGGATTGCCCGGCACCATAACGCGCAAAAAATGCCGAGGATAATTTCAACGGCATTGCCGCTGCCTGAAAGGTTGGATGCTGATAAAGCCTGCCCAGCACGAGCTGGTTTAATTTCACATTCAAGGCATTGTCCGATGCCATCTCTTCATTGTTTTTAACGCGCTGTGCGTCGCGCCCTGCAGACAAGCGACCATCAACAAAACTTGCATCACCGAGTAACGCGCGAATTTCTTCAAGCTGCTGCGTATTCAGCAAATCGGGGATGGTCATTAACATGGTTGACTCCTAGGCAAACGATAACCAGGTTGTTGCGACATACTTAACGCCTTTTTCAAGCTCCACCGCCCGATGCTCGTGCGTCCAGAAAGGCGGAAACAGAACCAGTTTCCCCTGTTCAGGCTTAACCTTGATTCTCTGGTATAAAAATTCGGTCTCTCCGCCCGGGCCTTCAACATCATTCAGATACCACAGCGCGACCAACTGACGACCACTGAAGTCATGGCTACCGCCATCAATATGCCAGTGATAATACTCACCTGGCATATAACGTTGCAGATGATACCCGGTGTCTTTAAATGGCCCCTGGAAAAACGGGAAGTGCTCCCGGTACTCGCGCAGCACTTTGGCCAGCGATGCAAATAACTGCTTATCCACATCCTGCCACTGCGGATTACCGCTAATCGGCAGGTCTGTCGTTTTCTTCACGCTGTCATCGGTATTACCCATCTGGCCGATACGGCCTGGCATATGCTGCTCGCTATTCGATTCAAACCGGTCAACCATCGCCAGGCACTGCTCTGGGGTAAGCGCTTCCTTCACTTCAAAGATGAAGGTGTCAGGCTTGACCTCAACAAAACTTCTGGATTCGGTTTCTGAAGACACAGTTAGGTCCTAGTGAAGAGCAAAGGTTGGTTGGAAGCCTGCAATATCATTATCGCTGATTCTGAGCGCATCACCAAAATGACGAAAATCATCAAGCAACTTTTCAGACTGTGCCAGCCAATGCACATGCGATAGTCGTATCAGATACTTAAAGCCATCCAGTGAGGATGTATCACACCACTGCCCATATGCCTCAAGCAGTTGTGGAAATAGTGTTCTGCGCATGGCATTCAGGTTAGCGAAATATAAATGAATCGCGGAAAGGTCATCCGCATCCATTAAGGCCGGCAATGTCACCAATACATCAGCCAGATGATCGCGTATTGCACGTGCCACTATCTCCAGCCTGGTTCCGGAATGCTGCACCAGCATATCAGCCCATTCTTCACCCAGTAAGCTTCCTGCTACAACCTCGCCCACCTCATGGTTGATCACACAATCCATTTGAATATTTAATAACTTCTCTAACGTCAATTCAGGGGCTGATTCCAGCGGAAAATTCTGTAATGCCCTTTGCAGGGCACCTGGCGGTGATTTTTGCCAACGCCATGCCTCGATCTGTTCCCACAACATGCGCCTTATAGACTCCTGTCGCACATAGATCCGTTCTCCCTGCGACATTGCCACCGGTGCCGACAGGTCTCTGGCGTATTCATAACCACTAATCAGGACATCATAGGAATCGTAATGCTCCATCCTGTCCAGACTTCCCAGATAAAATTCCGGCCTGCAGCCGCGACCATAGCCCGCGCCATAAACAAGCCCATAAGCCGCCAACTGCTGGTTTATACCGCCTACATCAAAGGCCTCATACTCGCGACCACAAACAGGCAGCCGCCTGAAATCCAAATTTTCCAGTGACTCCCAGTATGCCTCCTTTTGCTGCACCCAACTGGACACCGATGCTGTCAACAACGGGTCAGATTGCTCAATTGACTCAGACCAGCGATAGAGCTCACGCATCTTCAGCAGATAGGTACACATGGTGTAATTACCTGCAAAGTTGGCATCAGCCACATCACAATTGAATTGCACCACATCCGATAATTGCTGGAGATCGAATTCCAT
>JAPHTU010000049.1 GCA_026196145.1 Gammaproteobacteria bacterium | reverse complement strand
CGCATCAAGTTCTGTAATCGCGGTTAACAAGCGGGCATTTGATTTCTGGGATGGTCTGGACGATAGTCGTCGCCTGCGTATCAGCTTCAACGGCAATGAAATCAGCAAGATTACCGCCGCTGATAAATCACCAGCAGATCTGGTACGTTTTGACCCGCTGTATATCGGCGGCATATACCCGGAACATGCGGAAGATCGAATCCTTGTAAAACTGGAAGAGGTACCGGAGCTACTGACTAAAGGACTGATCAGTGTCGAGGACAAGGCCTTCTATCAACATTATGGTGTATCACCAAAATCGATAGTTCGTGCGCTGGTCAGCAATATCAAGGCCGGTAAATCTGTCCAGGGCGGCAGTACACTTACCCAGCAACTGGTAAAGAATTTTTATCTCAGCAGTGAACGTTCTCTTAAACGCAAGCTGAACGAGGCCATGATGTCCGTGCTGCTGGAACTGCATTATGACAAACCGGAGATACTGCAGGCTTACCTGAATGAAATCTATCTAGGGCAGGCGGGGAAAAGAGCGATACACGGATTTGGTCTGGCCAGCCATTTTTATTTCGAACGTCCATTAGATGAACTGGACCTACCCAAAATCGCCTTGTTAATAGGCATGGTCAAGGGGCCTTCAGTCTATAATCCGAGACGAAATCCGAAAAATGCCACCGCACGACGCAACCTGGTCCTCAATATCATGCGCGATGATGGCGTGATTACTGCTGAGCAGGCCAGTAAGGCCAGTAAAGCCAGTCTGGGTATCACGCGTAAGGCACCAACAGGAACCAGCCGATTTCCGGCCTTTATGCAGTTGTTAAAGTCACAGCTGAAACAGGATTATAAACAACAGGACCTCGAAACCGAGGGGTTGAAGGTTTTTTCAACACTGAATCCGTTGGTGCAACAGGCGGCTGAACAGTCGTTGAGCAATCGACTTACCGCTATTGAAAAAGATATAAAACTCAAGCGGCATACTCTTCAGGGTGCAGCGATTGTGACATCCAGCCATAACGGTGAGCTATTGGCTCTGGTTGGTGGCCGTGAAGCGCGTTACTCGGGGTTTAACCGCGCCCTGAATGCACGACGCCAGGTCGGATCAATCCTCAAGCCAGCAATCTATGCGACCGCCTATGGTCAATCACAGCGTTACTCGATGCTGACACCACTGGACGATTCACCCTTACAGGTACGAACCAGTGATAGCAAGTTTTGGGAACCCAATAATTATGATGGTGAATTTCATGGTCTGGTGCCGCTGTATTCTGCGCTGGCTCATTCATATAACGTTTCATCAGCACGACTGGGGCTGACACTGGGTCTGGAAAACGTTTTTGACACGCTTTATCGACTTGGGATCAGCCGCAAGCTGCCCCCATACCCATCGGTTTTGCTGGGGGCTGCTGAACTGACACCACTGGAAGTTGCGGGTATGTACCAGACACTGGCGGCCAATGGTTTCCAGACACCCGTCAGGGCAATCCGTGACGTTCTGGATGCAGACAATACCGCACTCCAGCGCTATCCGATCCGCCTGGACCAGGTCCTGGACCCGGCAGTGGCCTATTTAACCAATGCCAGCCTGATTGAGGTCATGCGTAACGGCACCGGACGCAGCTTTTACTGGCAATTCCCGAAGTCAATGGTAGTGGCCGGCAAGACCGGCACCACCAATGAGCTGCGCGATAGCTGGTTTGCCGGTTTTAGTAATGACAAGCTCGGTGTCGTATGGGTTGGTAATGATGACAACAAGCCGGTGAAACTGACGGGGAGTAATGGCGCCCTGAGGGTATGGACCGATATGATGAAGCAGGCGGGCATACAGTCATTACGTCTCACGCCGCCGGATAATATTGAATTTAGCTGGATTGAGCAGTCCACCGGGCTGCTGAGCGCTCAAGGTTGTGAAGACGCTGTGCAGTTTCCGTTTATCCGCGGTTCCGCACCCACTGAAGAGTCGAGTTGCATTACCGATAACAGGCCAATAAAGGATACAATTCGCCACAAGGTAAAATCCTTCTGGGAAAGCATTTTTGGAGAATAGGTCAGGATGATGCATAAAGTGGTTTTGATGATGTCAGTGGTGGTTTTACTGGCAGGATGTTCCGCAAAGGGCGGTACCATGGCGCCGGTAGAAGACCGGACCGGGCGTAGTAACGACAATGCCAATTATGGAAACCAGGTCGTGGATTCCACAGAACCGGTTTCTACGGTGACCAAAACACGGGCCTATGTAGCCCCTCCGGCATCAGCGCCAGTGACCGCACCACAAAAACCGGCCCCCAGACAGTCAAGTTATAAGCCGGCGAAGACAAATTCAGCGGTTACTTCGCTGGTGAGTATTGCAGATGCCAAAATCAAGGGCGGTGAGTATAACCAGGCTGCAGCGTCACTGGAGCGCGCCTTGCGACACGACTCCAAAAATGCCGATGTCTGGTCCAAACTGGCCGAGGTTCGACTGTTACAGCAGGATTACGCGCAGGCCGAAACAACGGCCCTTAAATCCAACGCTTTATCGAGCGGTAATAAACCGCTCATGTCTAAGAACTGGCGCCTGATCAGTAAATCTCGCCGCCTGCGCGGCGATGGTGTCGGTGCTGATGAAGCTGAAGTTCGGGCCTATCAGCTCAGCAAATAGTGAACGAACTACCAGTTGTTGAGTATCTTGCTGAAGGCGGTGCCTTAAGCAATGCACTCAGTGGGTTCTCCCCGCGCGAGCAACAGCAGCAGATGGCTGACCGTGTTGTTGAAACGATTGAGCAGGGTGGCGTGCTGGTAACGGAGGCAGGTACCGGGGTCGGCAAGACCTTTGCTTACCTGGTACCGGCCATGCTATCCGG
>JAPHTU010000259.1 GCA_026196145.1 Gammaproteobacteria bacterium | reverse complement strand
CCAACCACCATGACAATGCGGCCACAGGAACTAAACTCGCGTTTTATTTCCCTGAAGCCCTCCGACTCCCCGGGAAATTCAAATTCTTCAATTTGTCCGGTACTCATTTCTCCCGATTGTGACTCAACAACTTTCACAAATGCCTCAGGCGGAGTATAGCCATGGGCTGAAATATAGTGATTTAACATCAATGGGGCCAGGTAGCGAAGCCCATCTGCCTGGATGTAAAAACTCCCATGTGACTCCGCGGCTCCACAAATCTCGCACGTATGATCGCCAAGCTCACCATCTTCAATATAATTACTATCAGATAGCTGTTGCAGAAGTTCCATAGCTCGTTCTGAAATGGATAGGCCGGTAGATGGAGCATCTGAACCCAGCCAGCCAATAGCCAGATATTGGCCAGGTTCATCCGCCAGGTAATACCAGTCGCTTATATCGGTAAGGTCTTTAATATACACAGGATCTAACGATCTAACTCGCTACGAATTTTATGTACATGCTCAACGCAGTGTTCTGCCGAGGCTTTCGCTTCATCTAGCGAGGAAAGTCCGCTTCTCCATTCACAAATTAGGCCGGGTGAAGTTAAATAGCCAACTTTACAGCTTTCTTTCCCGTCTTCCTGACTAATGGTATACATTGCATAGTCGTCGTATGCTCGCCATATACCATTTTCATCCGGTCCTTCCCACTCCAGCATCACTAGTAATCCATTATTAAGGCGAGTTACTGGAGACAATGTTCAGCCGTGCACAGCCTCTTTCCAATGCTATATAGCTGCTCTGAATACCGGGGACTGACTGATTCCACAGTTCAATAATCTTCCGCTCATCCGGCCTGGCAGCATCATCCATAAACACATGACAATTATCTGAAAAATAATCCCGCAGTAAAGGCAATGCGGGATATCTTGAGTTTTTCTGGATGTTACCGATCGGCCCGTCAATGACCAGCATATCAATACTGAATTCCACTAGTTCACCCAGCGTATACCATTGATACTCCTTGCCATCGACTAACTGAGAGACCAGCGGCGCATGCAGGACAGTGGCATATTCATTCAGTCCATAGGCATCTATTGCCTGTCGGGTTTTGTCTGCATATTGTTCTCCATTTTCCAGGCTAACCACCCGCCCTTTTTGATTTAACTGGCACGCCCTGGCCAGCATCAGCGTGGTCAGTCCGCTGCTACATTCCACAATGAGCTCCGGGCGATGCTCTTCAACATGATCGACGATGAGCTGCAAAAAGTCTGCGGCGGCAGACCAGTCTTTAACAAGGGGAATACCATCATTCAGCGACAGGCGATGACATAGCGCCTGATATGAATCAGGCGGCTCTACGAGGTTACTCACAACTAAAGAATGGCGATATATGCCGCCAGCAATACGTACAGGCCTGTCATGACCCTGTCGAGAATTGTCAGCGTCTTTTCTGAATAGACTTCGTTATCAAGTACCTGGCTTGCCACAATCCAGAAAACCTGGGTGGTGAAGCTCAAAACAATAAAGCCTAATGTCATGACGACAACCTGCAAGACCAGTGGCTTAGTGACATCAAGAAACACAGAAAACAAAACGAAGACAATCAGAGGCGTCGCTGGCCTGATTGCACGCACCATAAATTCCTCGCCAATGGAAAGATAGTTCTCTGCGGCAAGGCTCTTGCTGCGCATCAGGATCAGGTAAGCAAGGCCACACATCGCGACAACACTGATGTACTGAACAATTACCGACAGCTGTGGGAAGCTATGCAAAATCCAGCCATAGGTAAGGCCAATCACTACTGTATAGGCCACATAAACAAGGTAAGTACTGGCTAGCGCCGGCAACGCCTGCCTGATTCCCAGGTCTTCCTCCTCCAGGCCTGTATAAATTACCTTGATTACCAGCTTTGAGCCAAAGCCAAAAACCAGGGGCGCAATAATCAGAATCCAGTCAATCATTTCTCTCCCCTCCCTTCCCTGTTATTGAAAAATACTGGCCAGGAATTTCTTCATATTGGACCAGGACTTTTTATCGGCTTCGGCATCATATTGCAGGTTCGGAATGCCGTAGGAACCCGCGTCCGGGTTGGTAAAGGCATGCCGCACGCCATCATAGCCATTGAAGCGATAATCCACATTGGCTGTATCCAGTGCCTTCCTGAATTTCGTAATACGTTCTACCGGTATAAAGGCGTCGTCATTGCCATGCTCGACTAGCACGCGGGCCTTGATCGCCTTTGCCTGTTCATCCGTTGCCGGCGGCAGCGAACCATGAAAACTCACCACTCCCGCCACATTGGCACCGCTATAAGCCAGTTGCATGACGGTTGCCCCACCAAAGCAGTAGCCAATTGCGGCCACCTTTAAATTATGCACCTTGTCGCTGTCGCGCAATAATTGCAGCCCCAGGTTTGCCCGCTTCTGCCATTCGTCGACATTCTTCGTGGTGGCCTTCATCCATTCCTTGGCCTTGGCGGGATGGCTGGTGACCCTGTTCTCCCCGTACATGTCCATTGCAAAGGCGACATAACCCTCGCCTACCAGCTCCCTTGCCTTCGACTTGGTATAGTCATTTAATCCCCACCACTCGTGCACCACCAGCACACCGGGCCTTTTTTCCTTCACGGCATCATCAAAGTACAGGTAGCCGGTGTACTTCACCCCGCCATATTCATAGGGGACCGCCTGCTCGACCACTGCCGCATGGGCGGTTAGCGAGATGGACAGAAATGCGCTTAAGAGTAGTATCCTTGAGATCATTATGTGCTCCTCCTGATTATTGCTCT
>JAPHTU010000299.1 GCA_026196145.1 Gammaproteobacteria bacterium | reverse complement strand
TCTTCCGGAAATAACGACAGACTCATACTGGATTCCGGCACCAGCTTGCTGAGTGTAACACCGACGCTCAGTGGCGCCATGGTAGTCGGGCGCTGCTTCCATAGTCCGTCAAATATAGCCAGCAGGCTTTGCGTGTCCTGACAGGGTTCCATCACCTGTTTTACCTGCCAGCCATCCTGCCTCGGGTAACGCAACACAATACTGATTTCACCCGAATAATAACCCAGCTTGCGCAGTCGGGCCGCCGCCTTATGAATCAGCTTGACCATGACGGCGCGTGCACCTTGCTGGGTACGAAACTCCGGTGATAATACGTGTGAGTGTCCAACCGTGCGCCGCTTGCTTTCCGGCTCCGGCAGGTCATGTCCACGCAGCGCATACCACCACCATTCTCCCGCAATGCCACCCCATACCTTGCGCAGGCGTTCACTGGATAACCCGTACAGTTGCTCTACCGTCTGGATACCCTGTGCGTTCAAACGCTTAAGCATACCCTTGCCGATTCCGGTCAGGTCATCCAGCGCCATGCTATACAGCACCTCCGGCAGATCGTCCGCAGTGATCATGGACAGCCCGTCCGGCTTTTGCAGGTTGCTGGCGATCTTGGCCAGGAAACGATTACTGGCAATACCCACGGAACTTTTCAACTGGTCGCCGACCTGTTGCTGGATCGCCCGCTTGGCCTGACGACCCAGGGCGATGGCGCTATCCTCATGACATTGCGACCCCGTCAGCTTGCAGGCCATCTCATCAATAGAATGCACTTTATGTACCGGCAGCACGGAATCCACCGCACTGACAATGGCTTCATGCACCTTGATATATTCAGCCGGTCGCGCCTGCACCAGGCGGATACCGGGACAACGCTCCTTTGCCTCACTGACCCGGGTACCGGTCTTGATGCCATGGCCCTTGGCCTCGTAACTGGCGGCAATACAACAACTACTGTCGGCCATCACCGGCACCACTCCCACTGGCTGCGCCCGTAACTCCGGGCGCAGTTGCTGTTCGACCGACGCGAAAAAGGAGTTCATATCCAGGAACAACCATTTTAACTTCGTCTCTCTCATAACATGCGTAGTCAGCCCCAGCGCTTACAGATAGTGTCAGTGTTTAATGAATTGTAAATCCTTGTCACAATCTCACCTATAGTTATAGTGGATTATTGTCTATCCGGGGGGATCATCGCATGGCAATTACGACACAGATCGATTTGCTTAAGAAACGCCGCACCAAGATTATTGCCACGTTAGGACCGGCTTCCGAAGACGTTAAGACCATATCCCGGCTGTTACTGGCCGGTGTAAACGTGTTTCGCCTGAATATGTCGCACAGCGATCATAGCAAGCATACCGCCCTGATCCGCCACATTCGTGCCAGCATTAAAGAGACCGGTATACCGGCCGCCATCATGGCTGATCTGTGTGGCCCCAAGATCCGTACCGGAGTTTTTGACGGTGGCAGGGCCGAACTCAAACGCGGTTCGGAAGTTGTCATGACCACTCGCCGGGTCAGGGGTAATGCCACACTGATCCCGTCACAATACCGACAACTTCATGAGGACGTTGCTGCTGGACAGAAAATACTGCTCAATGATGGCCTGATCACACTGGAGGTAGTGTCTGTCAGCGGGACCGAGGTCACCTGTCGAGTAGTCCACGGCGGCATCATCTCTGATAACAAGGGCATCAACCTACCCGACTCCTCGGTCTCTGCGCCTGCGTTGACCAGCAAGGACAAAAAGGATGCCGTATTTGCGCTGGCACAGGGCGTTGATTACCTGTCACTGTCATTCGTGCGTCGCGCCGACGAAGTAAATAAGCTGCGCCGCTTGATTAAACGGGAAGGCAGCCGGGCCGGCATTATCGCCAAGATAGAAACACCGCCTGCCCTGCAGAATATAGAGGAAATCCTGACGGCCTCCGATGCCATCATGGTAGCCCGCGGTGACCTGGGCGTGGAACTCAGACCCGAGGAAGTACCGGTCGCGCAATTACAGCTAATCGACAGGGCACGCGCCGCCAACCGGCCCGTTATCGTTGCCACCCAGGTACTGGAATCCATGATCGAGCAGGCACGACCTACCCGTGCAGAAATTTCTGACATCTCCTACGCGGTCAGTTCCGGGGCAGATGCCCTGATGCTGTCCGCAGAGTCCTCCGTGGGTAAACACCCGATTACTGCAATCCGCATGATGGACAGGGCCATTCGCTATACCGAATCCTATCGCTGGCGACACGGTGTCTTTGGAACCTTCAGCATGGATATACATGAAGGCCTGCCGCTGGGGTTTGGAGATGCCATATCCAACGCCACTTCACAACTATCAAAAGACCTGCTGGTACGCGCGATTATTGTTATCAGTCGCAGCGGCATGTCAGCCGTCACGGTCAGCTCAGCCCGGCCATCGGCACCGATCATTGGTATCACGGACCGGCCGGGCATATCCAGAAAAATGCAGCTAATGTGGGGAATGGTGCCCTGCCTGGTCAAGTCCGGAATAACAAAAGACCCCAACCAGTTGGCTCGGCAAAAAGCCGTTGCCCACAAACTGGCAAAGACCGGAGATTACATCTTGTTGGTACAGGGGTTTCACCGAAACAAGCGGGACAATGTGCCAAGCGTCAGCGTGTTACAGGTCTAGGGAATAGGCACGATAAAACCACAAGATTACTCGTGCCCAAACAGCCACCGCTACAACCCAACGCCCTGCGGCCTCACAGTGAACACCAGCTACTGTGAGGCTGAGCGATTACCAATTTAAGTTTCGGTTACTGCGTTCTTTGCATCCTTTGCATGCGGTGCTGAGACTGGTGCCTGTTAAATTCATCGACACTAACCGCCCCGTCTCCATTGACGTCGATATCAGAGAATGCAGGTGCGTTTGCCAGGTTTCTCATGGGATAACCCTGCCGCGCCCTTTCACTGATCCTCTTGTTACGCGCATCAATAAATTCCCGCTCAACTATTACGCCGTTTCCATCCAGATCAAAATCAGCAAAGGCGGGCATATTTCTTCCCCTGCCCATACCGGGCCCCATGCCGCGACCCATACCGCGACCCATACCGGGCCCCATACCGCGACCCATACCGGGCCCCAT
>JAPHTU010000027.1 GCA_026196145.1 Gammaproteobacteria bacterium | reverse complement strand
TCTTCATGCTGACGCTCCTCGATTTCAGCTGGAGGTACCGGCGCAAAATAGCCGACGACCAGCAGCAGGATTCCCACTGTCATAAATGAAACAATACGTTCTACCGTTCCGGTATTGGCCAGATCAAACATAAACAGCTTGACCACGACTGCCGCCATCACAACAGCGCCAGCGATCCAGATATTTCGAATGTGTTTACGCGCACCAAGAATCATGCAGGATAGGCCAGTCACCCCCCAGAGTACGGCAACACCGGCCTGTACAAGCCGGGATTGCGTCATGTCCGAAACATCAAAATCAATACCCCAGGCATGGTGTGCCAGCCTCAACCACATCGTGTTCAGCCAAAGGAAGACACTCAGTGCCAGCAATAACTGGCTGTTTTCAAAACGCCAGCGCCGTTCACCCCAGTCCTCAATATTCAATGACATCCGCTGCCAGTAAATCAGCGCCAGTAACTGCATCATCAATACCAGGTCGAGCGGATTGAGGAACGGGATATAATTCAAAGGCCTTGAGTTGCCGTCAATTGCCAGATTCGCCAGAACAAACCAAATCCAGACACCGACCCCCATGGGTAGCAGGGCCGTTAACTGGTACTTTTCCCGGTGACGGGCGACCGGCCAGGAAATAATCTGCCCGTAGCGATACATCAACATCATGAATACAGTCGGTACCATCCCCGTCATGATGATCCACCAGGTATCGGCACCCCGTATCACTTCATCAACCTGCCATGCAGCCTCGATAGTCAGCAACAGGACAATCAACCAGAAACCGGCAATATGTAACCAGCCCGTGTATCTGGTTTGCTGCTCATCATAGCCTTTCAAAATCCAGTAGTGCGCAGCTATCGCCAGTGACCAGCTCAACAGATTCCAGTCCGCAAACGGATGCTCGTTCTCGAACAGAACAAACAACAAGAGTCCGTACAGAACGGGCAATAACCCCAGTGCGGTAAAGCCCAGTTGAGGCCAGACCAGCCTTTGTTTCAGCCAGTGCGCAACACTGGCTGAAAAGGTCACAAACAGAATCATTGCCAACGGTTCGTAGGTTGAAATAATCTGATCATCAATTTCACGAACGCCAGCGGCAAACCACCATATCAGGCCCCATGTCAAAAACGGGGTGGATAGGGAACGCTCCGTGGAATTGAGAGGGTGTGAGCCGATGCCTTTCGATTTCGTACTGTCTACCTGCACCACCAAGCGCCAGGCCACAAATATTCCGGACAGCGCCACAATCAGGGCACCAATATAATTGCCATTAAGAATGAACATCTCACTTTTAGCCGGCACTTGCAGTGATGCCAGATAGGCAAGCCCCCCTGCAAACTGCAAGATGTAACCCAGCACACGCGGTAACAAACGGGCCTGGCGACTACCAATCCATACTGCGGCAGCACCTTCCAGTGCCCACGTGCCGGCCGTCCAACGTGCATCCAGCGCAAACGGTACTGTCAGTGTGGCGAACATCACACCCAGTGCCACGAATGCCTCGCAGATCAGGCGGGAATCCGGATTCATACGCCGCCACAAGATGGATGCCAGACCGATATAAAAAGCGGCAAGCGTCAGGCTACTCCATGCCAGTGCATATTCAATATGCTTTACCATGCCAGCCTGCAAACCAAATCCGATCAAAGGCACACCGAATACCAGGGTGCCATCAACATAGCCTTTCAGTTGTACCGGCTGCTTGAACGCAAACAGGATGGCGATGCCCACGTACAGCAAGTAAAAGGCGATCAGGAATGGCTCTGTGTTGGAAAAATAGGCCGGTGTGTAATATTTCATACCCCATGCCGTGGCGACGACAAAGGTAAAAACAAAGCCGACCAGGTTCAGCATTCGCCATGACCGGAACCAGGCGATACCAAAAATACCAAGATTCAATACCAGGTAATAACTAAACAGGGCGACATGGCTGCCGCTTCCCGTTGAGGTCAGTATTGGAGCCAGAAATCCACCACTGATGCCCAGGACCGCAAGTGATCGTGAATTTTGTAACACGGCCAGTGCGGCAGAAAAGGCAGCAAAGACGAATAAAATACCGAAGGCCAGTGTTGGTGGTAATAGACTATAAAGGCGCAGGGCAGAAAATACCGTGAGATACAGAACACCCAGTGCACCACCCTGCAGGACCAGGCCATAGGCCGTTTTTGTCTCACGCAAGCGCCAGCCAATGACCAGCATCACGATACCACCAAGCGCTACGCCGGCCAGTCGTAACTCTATCGGCAGGATATCCCGCTCTGCTGCATATTTAACGAGGAAGGCAATACCAAAAAATAATACCGTCACACCGACCTTGACCATGATGTTGCCGGTGGTAAAAAACTCTTTCAGCCACTGTGTTGCAATATCGATTGGTAATGGGGCGGCCGGTGGCTTGTCTTCAACTGCGGCCTTATCCTGTTCATCCGTCGCGGTTTGAGAGGGTGGTATCGGCGTGGCCGTTTCCTTGATATCAGGACCCGGTGGTTCCCGAGGTTCTTCTAGCGGCACCGGCTCAGGCGGTGCCGACACGCTGGCTGACTCGGGTATGCTTTTCGTGACTACATGACGAGTTTTTGGTACCTCATGAACCCCTGCTTCGGTTTTTGCTTGCTCCTCCCCTGGCCTTGATTGGATATCAAGACGCTGTTTGAGTGCCGCAACTTCCTTTTGCAGTTGCTTGATGTGGCTGTTGTTCTTTATCCACAGACCAACGGCTAAACCTCCCAGCATGCCGTAAAACCAACCGCCATGACGCCCCAGGCTGGCGCCAATAAGCAAACCGACAATTGCAAATAATATTTGGATGAGCCTCTCCCGTGTAAGTCCGACCCAAGCTTAATACCGGCATTATGCTGGAAATTGTTGAAACTAGCTCATTGTGTACAGCGGATAGCTCGAGCACGTACTCACCTCGCCCTATCTACCCCAGGTAATAAGGCGCCGTGAAATACAGGTACTTGAAGACCTCTTTTTGTACATCCCAGCCATGGCTTTTTTGCTCTACGGGAATTTTCTCTTCCCAAATATCTTCCGATTGGCAGTCAAACCACTTGATATAAAGGTCTCGCTTGTAGCTGTAGGATTCCTCCCGCTCCATCTGCGTGGACAATATCGCATCAACACGCTCGTGCTCGCAAACCGCCTTATGCTCCTGCCTGTCCTTCCAGTAAAACCCTTTGTCCCTGAACTGGTAGTCATGACCAACCTTGATACCCGAGGGTACGACGCGATAAAGCATCAGTGCCACCTGCTCGGCGATGCCACTGGAAAAAGCTTCATCACTGTCATACTCCTTGCTACATCCCCCCTTGCAACTGCTGAAATTGTCAGCAAAGGACGTAATCAATATTTTGTAATCATCCAGATCATCCTGCTCGTTGGCCTCGATAACTCCGGAGAAAAGCAATAAAATAGCCAGCATTATTTTTTTCATTATCCCTCCCTTGATCGGCAAATAATCTAAATCGTATTAAATCAAATGAGTGACGCCCCAAGCAATGCCAGTTTCCAGCGCCGCCTCGGTGCCATGTTTTATGACGGCCTGCTGTTATTCGCCCTGTTGATGATTGCCGCCACCCCGGTCGTAATGATTGCCGGCGCCAACAGCGGTTTCGTCAAGAGCCCCCTGTATTCCTTATATCTATATGGCGTCAGCTTTGTGTTTTTCGGCTGGTTCTGGACCCGTGGCGGTCAAACGCTGGGCATGCGTAGCTGGAAGGTACGGGTAATGCGTTTTGATGGCAGACCAGTGGGCTGGGACAGCGCCCTGATGCGCTACCTGCTGGCAACCATCTCTCTCGGCCTGTTTGGTCTCGGGTTTATCTGGATTTTGTTTGATCGTGACAACCTGGCCTGGCATGACCAGCTTTCCAGGACCCGGATTGTATTTGACCCCACATATGGCAATAAACAGGCCGACTAATCTGCTAGAATTAATCGGCTAAGCGCAGAAAAACGTGGGCTATCCCATCGGGAGTGATTGACGGACACCCGACACTCCATTACGCTTCCGTAATACCTGAGTAATTTACTAGGTTATTCTTTTTTCAACCCTTTGATGCCTACTGACATGTCTCAAGCTAACCAGGAACTACACGAACTCGCTAAAAAAGAGTACGAACACGGCTTTGTGACTGATATCGAGTCAGATACGCTGCCACCGGGCCTGGACGAGGATACGGTTCGTGCGATTTCTGCACGTAAGAAAGAACCCCAGTGGATGCTCGATTGGCGCCTGGAGGCCTTTGCCAAATGGCAGGAAATGACACCGCCGAAATGGCCCTACCTGGACCTCCCTGAAATTGATTTTCAGTCGATCTCCTACTATTCAGCGCCGAAAAAGCCCGAAGATGGCCCTAAAAGCCTCGATGAGGTCGATCCAAAGCTGATCGAGACTTACAACAAGCTGGGTATCCCGCTGGAAGAACAAAAGCTGCTGGCCGGTGTAACCGAGGCAACTGACGTCGCCGTCGATGCAGTTTTCGACAGTGTTTCAGTCAAAACCACCTACAGTGAAAGACTCGCCGAAGATGGCATCATCTTCTGCTCCCTGTCCGAGGCCATCCATGATCACCCGGATCTGATAAAGCAATATATGGCCTCTGTAGTACCCGTGACCGACAATTTCTTTGCCGCGCTCAATTGTGCAGTATTTACCGATGGTTCCTTTGTTTACATTCCCAAGGGCGTACGCTGCCCGATGGAGCTATCCACCTATTTCCGCATCAATGCCCAGAATACCGGCCAGTTTGAACGCACCCTGATTATTGCCGAAGAAGGCAGCTATGTTTCCTACCTGGAAGGCTGCACGGCCCCGCAACGTGATGAAAACCAGCTACATGCCGCCGTGGTAGAGCTGGTGGCCATGAAAGATGCCGAAATCAAATATTCCACCGTACAAAACTGGTATCCGGGCGATGAAACCGGCAAGGGTGGTATCTACAACTTTGTTACCAAGCGTGCGGAATGCCGCGGCGATAATTCCAAGGTCTCGTGGACACAGGTCGAGACGGGCTCCGCTATTACCTGGAAATATCCTTCCTGCGTTTTAAAGGGTGACAACTCCACTGGAGAATTTTATTCAGTCGCCCTTTCCAGTCTGAGCCAACAGGCCGATACCGGCACCAAGATGATTCACCTGGGCAAGAATACCTCGAGCACAATTGTTGCCAAGGGCGTTTCTGCCATGAAGGGCCAGAATGCCTATCGCGGCCTTGTCCATATTGGCAAGTCTGCGGATGGCGCCAGAAACTATACGCAATGCGACTCCTTGTTACTTGGCGATACCTGTGGCGCGCATACCTTCCCTTACATGGAAGTTAAAAACCCGACCGCACAGGTCGAACACGAAGCGACCACATCCAAGATCGGCGATGACCAGTTGTTCTATTGCCAGCAGCGCGGCATCTCGGAAGAAGATGCGGTCTCCATGATCGTGAATGGTTTCTGCAAAGAGGTCTTCAAAGAACTGCCCATGGAGTTTGCGGTTGAGGCACAGAAATTATTAAGCGTATCGCTCGAAGGCGCGGTAGGTTAACCCAGAATCGGCGTTTCATTCGCCGCCAGTTTTTATCCAAGGTTTATAACTCATGCTAGAAATTAAAGATTTGCACGTTAGCGTTGACGGCAACGAAATCCTCAAAGGAATTAACCTGTCTGTTGGTACCGGCGAAGTACATGCCATCATGGGTCCCAATGGCTCTGGCAAAAGTACCCTGTCATACATCCTTTCTGGAAAGGACGGCTATGATGTTACTGCGGGCAGTGTTACTTACGAAGGCAAGGACCTGCTGGAAATGGAAACTGACGAGCGTGCCTGCGAAGGTATCTTTCTGGCGTTCCAGTACCCGGTAGAGATCCCCGGTGTCAACAACACCTACTTCCTGAAGGCTGCGGTTAATGCCAAGCGTAAATACCAGGGACTGGAGGAGCTTGATGCCATGGGCTTCATGAAACTCATGAAAGAAAAAATGCCGATCGTCGAAATGAAACAGGACCTGCTGACTCGTTCAGTCAACGTGGGCTTTTCCGGTGGTGAAAAGAAACGTAATGAAATCTTCCAGATGGCCGTACTGGAACCCAAGCTGGCATTACTGGATGAAACAGACTCCGGCCTGGATATTGATGCCCTGCGTATCGTTGCCAACGGCGTTAATTCCCTGCGAAACGAAGAGAGATCCATGGTTGTAGTAACGCACTACCAGCGCCTGCTGGATTATATTGAACCCGACTTTGTACACGTACTTTCCGATGGCAAAATCATCAAGTCTGGTGACAAGTCACTGGCACTTGAGCTGGAAGACAAGGGTTACAGCTGGCTGGATAAAAGCGCATGAGCGAAGTGATCGAACATTACGTCAGTGAGCACGCCTCACTGAAAGATGTACTGCCCGGCAATGACCTGTCGTGGCTGAATGAGTCCCGCGATGCTGCGCTACAGCAACTTAGCACGCAGGGCTTCCCGACATTACGGGCTGAAGACTGGAAATACACCAGTATTCGTCCTATCGAAAAACGCCAATTCAAGCTGGCCCAGGAAGTTGGTCATTCTGTTGATGCCACTTCAATTAATGGATATCTGTACAAGGACCTGGACTGCCATTTGATGGTGTTTGTAGATGGTCGTTTTTCTGCTCCGCTCTCCAACCTGGGAGACCTGGCCAGGGGTATTACCATCAAGGACCTCTCCACCGCCCTGCGGGAAGATAGCGACGTTTTAAAAACACATCTGTGTAGTGCTGCAGATATGACTCGCAATGGCTTTGCCGCAATGAATGCCGCCTTTATGAGTGATGGCGCCTTTATTGAACTGGACAAAAACTGTGTAGTTGATCTGCCTATCCACCTGATGTTTCTCTCGACCGGTCAACACGAAGAGCTTACCAGCCAGTCACGTATTCTGATACTTGCCGGTGACAACAGCCAGGCAAAGATTATCGAGAGTTATCACGCACAACAGGATAGTGTGTATTTCAACAACATCACAACCGAGGTCAAGCTCGGCCGGAATGCGAATCTCGAACATTACAAGGTGCAGGAGGAAAGCAAAAAGGCCTTCCATGTTGCGACCCTGCAGGTAGATCAACAGCGCGACAGCACGTTTACATCACACTCCGTATCACTCGGCGCACAACTCGCACGTAATGATATTAACTCGTGGATGGGCGATGAAGGTGCGACCTGCAACCTGTATGGCTTGTATGTCGCCGACGGCCGTCAACATACCGATTTCCATACCCGTATCGACCATGCAAAGCCGCACTGCAGCAGCAATGAGTATTACAAAGGCATACTCGATGGCCATTCACGCGCAGTCTTTAATGGACAGGTGCATGTACACCCTGATGCACAGAAGTCTGACGCACAGCAGGCCAACAACAACCTGTTACTTTCAAAAGATGCCGAGATTGATACCAAACCACAACTTGAAATCTATGCGGATGATGTGACGGCAGCCCATGGCGCGACCGTTGGTCAACTGGATGAAAACATGATGTTTTACCTGCGTTCACGAGGCATTGATTACAACTCTGCACATGCCCTGCTGGTTTATGGCTTTGCACACAGCGTGATTGAAAAAATGTCGCTGGCGCCACTACGCAAACACCTTGAAAGCGCACTGGTTAGTCGTATACCTAATGCTGGCCAGTTCAGCGATATGGTTGAGGACTGAACGTATCCACATATAGTGGATAACTAGTGTTACGTCTGCATCACCTCGTCGTATAATGTACACCTTGCAATAGCAGCGAACCCCCTACCCGGTTACCGATATCATGGACAAGGAAGCACTCAAGGAAAATATCATCGCGCAGCTTCGCACGGTGTTCGATCCGGAAATCCATGTGAATATCTATGACCTGGGTCTGATTTACCGCATAGACATTGACGACGATGCTGTAGTCGATGTCGATATGACCCTGACCGCACCGGGCTGCCCCGTTGCACATACCTTCCCCGGCATGGTCGAATCCAAGATCAAGGAAGTCGAAGGTGTGACCGATGCCAAGGTTAACCTGGTTTGGGAACCTGCATGGTCGAAAGACAACATGACCATGGAAGCTCAACTGGAGCTGGGCATCCTGTAATAATAAAAGGAATAGCGAATGGCTGAATGGACTGATGTTGCACCGGAATCCGAACTCACACCCGGTAACTACAAGGTCGTTGATGTCGACGACGTATTAATCGCGGTCTTTAATATCGACGGCAAATACTATGCCATCGAAGATAACTGCACACATGACGGCGACTGCCTGACCGGTGGCGATATCGAAGGCGATGAAATCGTCTGCCCCCGACACGGCGCGAGATTCTCCATCAAAACCGGTGCCGCGCTGACTCCACCGGCCTACGAGGAGACACCCACCTTTCCGGTCCAGGTAGAAGATGGCATGGTGCAAGTCAGGGATGATCGTTGGGATTAATTGTTTCCTGACCTTTTAAGGCTTTCAAGTCCAGACGACCACCCTCATCAATCAAGAACTCAGGATCTCCCTGGCAACATCATCCGACGCGTCAGTCAGGAAAGGAATATTGGTTTCCCGCTCTGTCTCACGGTTCGCCGAGAACAGGTCATCTCTGGACAATTCAGATAACGAAAACTTCCTGGCCCCGGCCATGAGTTGTTGCAGGCCGGCGGTGAGCTTGTCCGCCATGGTCCAGATGGCGATGGCGCCATAAGGAATGTCCTTCATCTCACGCGATCCCAGCTTGGCTTCCATATCGTGGTAACCGGCGAAGATCTCATCCGCGCTGTGACCAAACTTGGCCACCGCAGACGGCATTTTGCTCCAGTTGCCATTGACCCGCTCCCTCTCCTTGGGCTTGATGACACCTTCAATATTCGAACCCACAAAACCTGGAATCATGAGTGCCCGCCCCATGCAGATCGTCTTGGCATAAGGTGCGCCCAGGGCCAGGGCCTTGAAGATATGATCTTCCCGGGCCAGTCCACCAGCAAAGCCGAGATCCACCACCTTCTGCCCATTTGCATTCAGCAACTCGGCATACTCATGTGCCTTGGCATGCAGGTGCAGAGAGGGCACGCCCCAGTTATCCATCATGTTCCAGGGGCTCATACCCGTGCCGCCACCGGAACCATCGATCGTGAGCAGATCCAGTTCCGCGTCGGAAGCATATTTCATCGCCATAGCCAGTGCCTCCATGCCATAAGAACCGGTCTTCAACGTGATGCGCTTGTAACCCAGGCCCCGCAAGTGTTCCACTGACTGCATGAAGGCCTCGCGCACCTGTTCATTGCTGTCCAGGTTTGTGTAGCCGAGTCGACTGTGACGGGCGAAGGAAGTAATCGCACCATGCTTGAAAGCCGCCTGGACCTCGTGCAGGGACGGATCGGGATCAACCACGTAACCACGCTGCTTGAGAAATTCCGCATATTCAATGCTGTATACCTGGATTTCGCCACCTATATCCTTGGCTCCCTGGCCCCATTTCAGTTCGATGATAACTTTATCGCCATACTTGTCGATCACATACTCGGCAACGCCGTTACGGGTATCTTCCACGTTAAGCTGAACCAGCACGGCACCATATCCATCGAAATAGCGTTGATAGGTATCGATGCGCCT
>JAPHTU010000345.1 GCA_026196145.1 Gammaproteobacteria bacterium | reverse complement strand
CAGGATATCTTTATGCTCTATCTTTATATTTTTCAGCTTTAATTTTTTAATATGCTGGGCTGCGCGTTCTACCTGCTTATTTGAAAGATCAATTCCGAAAAACTGGGACTTCGGAAACTGAGCCGCCATAGGAATCAGATTGCCGCCAGAGGCGCAGCCGAGCTCTAATACACGACAATTTTCAATATCGGCTGCCTGCATGCCAAACAGCGATGCGAGCACGGACAAATGACCCGGATGAGATAACGGGAAGGGAAAGCTTTCATAGGGATAATCATCATATGCCTGCTGAATAGCTACCTGCTCATCATCCATAGTCATTTCAGCCGGCTGGTCGGATGTCATCTCTGCTCTCCCCATGATGATTATAATTCTGCAAGATTACGAAGTATCCAACATTATCACGCTGCTGAAAAGCGCCCGCGAAGGAGTGAATCACGTGACTGAGGCATCGATACAGAACAGATACTGCAGACATAAAAAAACCGGGCGAACCCGGTTTCTTTATTATGCCTCTGCGTCAGTGTCAGGGCGGTCCATCAATTCGATGTAGGCCATCGGCGCCTTGTCTCCGGCGCGGTAGCCGCATTTGAGAATTCTCATATAACCGCCAGGACGATCCTTAAAACGTGGCGCAAGCTCATTAAACAGCTTGGTTACAGCATCACGATCACGTAGACGAGAAAAAGCCACACGACGCTTGGCAACAGAGTCTGTCTTCGCCAGGGTGATCAATGGCTCAGCTACTCGACGCAATTCCTTGGCCTTGGGCAAGGTTGTCTGGATTGTCTCATGTTGAAACAGTGAAACTGCCATATTGCGAAACATAGCCTTGCGATGGCTGCTGTTACGGTTTAGCTGGCGACCTGAATGACGATGACGCATGATGTAATACTCGTGTTTCGTTAATGACTTCGCACCAATTATACAATTGGTGAGCTTTTATCTTCCAAACCAGCTGGCGGCCAGTTTTCCAGTTTCATACCCAGGGTCAGCTCATGTGAAGCGAGCACGTCCTTGATTTCAGTCAGCGACTTTTTGCCCAGGTTTGGTGTTTTCAATAATTCAACTTCAGTACGCTGAATCAGGTCACCGATGTAGTAAATACTTTCTGCCTTCAGACAGTTCGCTGAGCGTACAGTCAGCTCAAGATCATCGACCGGGCGTAGCAATACAGGATCGATATCGGCTGATGCCTGCGCCTCTTCCTCTGCCTGCGCCTCACCTTCGAGATCAACAAATACCGAGAGTTGCTCCCTGAGAATAGTGGCTGAACGACGAATGGCATCTTCCGGATCAATCGTGCCATTGGTCTCGATATCAATGATCAGTTTGTCCAGGTTGGTGCGCTGCTCAACACGTGCGGTATCAACATTATAGGTGACACGACGTACCGGGCTAAAGGAAGCGTCCAGTTGCAGGCGACCGATGGGGTTATCTTCCTCTGTGTCACCGCGTGCGATAACAGGTACATAACCACGTCCACGCTCAACCTTCATGGACATTTTTAGCGGTGTCTGATCACCGGTGATATGAGCAATAACATGATCAGGATTGGATATTTCCATATCGTGATCAAGCGTAATATCAGCTGCAGTAACAGGGCCGGGCGTACTCTTTTCAAGCGTAACCGTTGCTTCATCCCTGGCATGCATGATGATGGCAACCTCTTTCAGATTGAGCAGGATGTCGATTACGTCCTCATGCACACCTTCCATTGCGGTGTATTCATGCAGAACTCCATCAATCTCAACTTCTGTAATTGCGCAACCTGTCATGGATGACAGCAAAATACGGCGCAGTGCATTACCCAGCGTATGGCCAAAGCCACGCTCGAGCGGTTCCATCATGACACGTGAGTGATTGGTATCGATCGTCTCGATATCGACAATACGTGGCTTCAGGAATTCGTTTACATTACCTTGCATGCTTAACCCCGGGTGGTAATTATTTAGAGTAAAGTTCGACGATCAGGTTTTCATTAATCTCAGCTGGCAGATCACTGCGATCCGGCGCTGACTTGAATACACCCTCGAACTTCTTAGAATCAACATCGACCCAGTCAACATGGCCCAACTGCTCGGCGATATCCATGGCAGACTGAACACGAAGCTGCTTGCGGGCCTTCTCGGTAAGGGAGATCTTGTCGCCAGCACCCACCTGATAGGACGGCACATTCACAGATTGCCCATTCACCTGAATACCCTTGTGACTAACGAGCTGACGTGCTTCTGCACGTGTCACACCAAAACCCATGCGATAGGCGACATTATCCAGGCGGCATTCGAGCAATTGCAGCAGATTCTCACCGGTAGAGCCCTTCTTACGGGAGGCTGTTTTATAGTAGCTGCGAAACTGTCTTTCCAGCACACCATACATACGACGTAATTTCTGTTTTTCACGCAGCTGCAGACCATAGTCCGAAAGGCGTCCACGGCGCTGGCCATGCTGTCCAGGAGGACCATTTTCAAAACGACACTTTGACTCGATGGAACGAGCAGGACTTTTTAAATAAAGATCAGTGCCTTCACGACGCGCGAGCTTACACTTGGGACCGAGATATCTTGCCATAATTAAGTACCTTCCTAGACGCGACGTTTCTTGGGCGGACGACAGCCATTATGTGGGATTGGCGTCACATCGGTAATATTCGTAATCTTGAAACCGGCGTTGTTGAATGCGCGCACCGCTGACTCGCGGCCAGGGCCCGGGCCCTTGATCTTGACTTCAAGACTCTGTAATCCGTATTCCTTCAGTCGATCCGTCATATTTTCAGCGGCAACCTGCGCAGCAAAAGGTGTGCTTTTACGAGAACCACGGAAACCGGAGCCGCCGGCAGTTGCCCAGGCCAATGCATTACCCTGACGATCGGTCACCATAACAATGGTGTTATTAAATGACGCATGGATATGCGCGATACCATCAGTGATGGTTTTGTTGACCTTTTTACGACTACTCGGACTTGCCATTGCTCGCAGACCTCTAAACTATTCAGTTATATATTAAGTAAATGTTAACGCTTGATTGGGCGACGTGGTCCCTTGCGGGTACGTGCGTTGGTCTTTGTGCGCTGACCACGCAATGGTAAGCCACGACGATGACGAATGCCCCGGAAGCTACCAAGGTCCATCAAACGCTTGATGTTCATGGAAACTTCACGACGCAAATCACCTTCAATCGTCATATTGCCGATTTCATTACGTAGCTTCTCGAGTTCTGGCTCGGACAGGTCACGCACCCTGATATCAGGCGCAATCCCGGTAGATGCACACAACTTCTTTGCCGTCGTCGGACCAATGCCGTAGATCGCCGTTAATGCAATCACCGCATGCTTGTTGTCCGGTATGTTAATTCCCGCAATTCGAGCCACTTCGTAACCTCTTAATTTATCTGTACAATTTCGACAGCCATTTCACGCAAGGCGCGCGATTTTAGGCCAGCGACCATTAGAAATCAATGATAATACCGTTATTAACCCTGACGCTGCTTATGGCGCGGGTCTGTGCAAATCACCCGTACCACGCCCTTGCGGCGGATAACCTTGCAATTCCGGCAAATCTTTTTGACTGATGCCCTGACTTTCATCTTAGTTTCCTCAATATTTCGATATGAAACAATGGCTTAGCGTAACAGCCCTGATCCCATACCACCTTTCAAATTCGCTTTTTTCATCAGGCCCTCATACTGGTGAGATACCATATGCGCCTGGACCTGCGCCATAAAGTCCATAATGACGACCACAATAATGAGCAGAGAGGTACCGCCAAAGTAGAACGGCACACTCATCCATAAAATCAAAAACTCCGGCAGCAGACAAACCGCAGTGATGTAAACAGCGCCAACCGCAGTCAGACGCGTCATGACCTTGTCGATATACCTTGCCGTCTGGTCACCAGGACGCACACCCGGGATAAACGCACCGGATTTTTTCAGGTTTTCTGCAGTTTCTCTTGCATTGAACAACAACGCCGCAGAGAAAAAGCAAAAACCGATAATCGCTACCGCATATAGCATGACATACAGCGGCTGTCCCGGGGCCACCAAAACAGACATATCACCCAGCCATTCCAGGCCTTCCGTCTCACCAAACCAGCGTCCGATGGTTGCCGGAAACAGAATGATGCTGGAGGCAAAAATTGGCGGTAGTACGCCGGCAACATTCAGCTTCAACGGCAAATGCGAGCTCTGGGCCGCAAACATCTTCCTGCCCTGCTGACGCTTCGCGTAGTTCACCGTAATACGACGCTGGCCGCGTTCTACAAAAACGACAAAACCGATAACCAGCACCACCAGCACCAGCAATGCCAATACCAACACACCGCTATATTCACCGGTGTTCACGTTTTCCAGTGTCCCGCCAATTGCCGATGGCAGACCTGCAACAATACCCGCGAAGATAATCAGGGAAATACCGTTACCAATACCGCGCTCGGATATCTGCTCACCAAGCCACATGATAAATACACTGCCTGTCACCAGACTCAGTGTTGCTATAAAAATAAAACCAATACCAGGATCGAGCACCAGACCCATGCCACTGCCTGCTGACTGCCCCATGATGGCACTTGACACACCGATACCCTGAAAAGTTGCCAATGCAACTGTTGAATAGCGGGTGTACTGGGTAATCTTCCTGCGACCGGCCTCGCCACCTTCCTTACGTAGCTGCTCCAGTGAAGGAACCGCGTGCTGCATCAACTGAAATATAATCGAGGCGGTAATGTAAGGCATGATGCCTAATGACATAATACTGAATCGCTCCAGCGCGCCACCGGAAAACATATTAAACATGTCCAGAATCGTGCCCTGATTCTGGTTAAACAAATCAGTCATGGCCTGCGGGTTAATACCCGGCACTGGTATATGCGTACCCAGACGGTAAACGAACAGCGCAAAGATAACGAAAAAGATTCGTTTACGCAGCTCGGATAACTTACCGATATCCGCAATACTACCTATGCCAGGATTTGCCATCGTAATCCAGCTCAGTCTTCGATCTTGCCGCCAGCGGCTTCAATAGCAGTACGTGCGCCCTTACTGACACGCAGACCTTTCACGGTAACTGCCTTCTTTATTTCGCCCGATGCAAAAATCTTTACATACAGCATATTTTCACTGATCAGGTTGGCTGCCCGGAGCGATAGTAAATCAACGGTGTCGCCTTCAACCGCATTCAGTTCAGACAGACGAATCTCTGCCGTTTGCAGTGATTTACGCGAGCGGAACCCGATCTTGGGCAGACGACGCTGGATTGGCATCTGACCACCTTCAAAACCGACTTTGTGGTAACCACCTGCACGTGACTTTTGGCCTTTGTGTCCGCGGCCACAGGTCTTACCCAAACCAGAACCGATACCACGACCAACGCGCTTCGCATCAGGGCGGCTTCCACTGGCTGATTTTATTGAATTAAGTCGCATGTTAAGCCTCTTCTACATTCAGCATGTATGAGATCGTATTGATCATGCCGCGATTCTCAGGTGTATCAATCACCTTGACGGTCTGATGCATACGACGGATACCCAGGCCTGTAGCACAGGCCTGATGGTTTTTCAGTCTGCCATTGAGACTGCGAACCAGTGTTACGTTCAGTTCTTTGTTTTTTGCATTGGCCATGATTTACCCCGTGATTTGCTCGATACTCTTGCCACGCTTGGCAGCAACACCTTCAGGCGAATTCATACCATGCAGCGCATCGATAGTGGCGCGTACAACGTTTACCGGGTTACGTGAACCATAGGATTTGGCCAGTACGTTATGCACCCCGACAACCTCCAGCACAGCACGCATCGCACCGCCGGCAATAATACCTGTACCCTCGGATGCAGGCTGCATATAGACGCTGGAGCCGGCATGCTTCGACTGCACCGGGTAGAACAGGGTGCCTTCGTTCAATGAAATATTGACCATATTCTTGCGGGCCTTCTCCATTGCCTTCTGGATCGCGACAGGAACCTCTTTCGCCTTGCCGTAACCGAAACCAATCTTGCCATTACCGTCACCAACAACAGTCAGCGCAGTAAAACCAAACTGGCGGCCACCCTTGACTACCTTGGCCACACGGTTGACGGTGACCAGCTTCTCGAGAAGTCCATCACCCTGTTGTTGTTGCATGTCTTGTTTAGCCATCTTAAATTAGATCCTGTCTACTAATTGCACCGAAGCAATAATTAAAACTGTAAGCCCGCTTCACGCGCAGCATCGGCAAGCGCCTGTACACGCCCGTGATATTTAAAACCTGCACGATCAAAAGCAACCTTGTCGATACCGGCTGATTTTGCACGCTCTGCGATCGCCTTGCCGATAGCAGCAGCTGCGTCCTTGTTACCTGTATTCTTGATAGAACCACGCAACTCCTTGTCCAGCGTAGATGCGCTAGCCACAACATTGCCGCCGGTTGGATCTATGATTTGTGCATAGATATGACGCGGCGTACGATAAATCGTCAGACGATCAACACTCAGTTCGCGAATCTTGGCGCGTGTGCGACGTGCCCGACGTAAACGTTTTTCATTATCTGCCATTGTATTAAATCCGTTAAATTCTCAGTTATTCCGTTGCTTGGCCTACTTCTTCTTGGCTTCCTTACGGATAATGCGTTCATCGGCGTATCTGACACCCTTGCCCTTGTATGGCTCCGGTGGACGCCAGGCCCGTATCTCCGCAGATACCTGACCAACCCTCTGCTTGTCCGCACCCTTGACCAGTATCTCGGTCTGGCTTGGTGTTTCAATCGTAATGCCTTCCGGGATGTCATAGACAACCGGATGCGAGAAACCCAGTGTCAGGTTGAGTTTCTTACCCTGTACCTGGGCACGATAACCAACGCCATCCAGCTCCAGTTTCTTTTCAAATCCCCTGGTAACGCGGGTCACCAGATTATTGGCCAGTGCGCGCATTG
>JAPHTU010000250.1 GCA_026196145.1 Gammaproteobacteria bacterium | reverse complement strand
TTTATTTTAATTTATCCGGAAAATCATGCAGATTAATGGGTATTTCAAGTTGTTGGTTCTAGGGAGTCATTGTTATGCCACTGGTTGATATGCGCGACATGCTTGGGCATGCGCATCGTGAGGGATACGCTGTTGGCGCCTTTGATCTGGTCAGTCTCGAGTTTCTGGAAGGAATACTGAAAGCTGCGGAGAACTGCAGGGCACCAGTAATCCTCAGTCTTGCAGAATCTCATTTTAGTTATTATGACTTCAGTATCATAATGCCGGCGGTTGAAGCAGCTGCGCGGCGAGCCACTGTACCCGTGGCAATTCATCTGGATCATGGGGCTTCATTTGAAAGGGCTGTACTGGGGATACGACTTGGTTGTACAAGTGTAATGGTCGATGCGTCAACGCATTCATTTGAAGACAATAGTCGTTTGACCCGGCAGGTAGTGGAAATGGCGCATGCGTGTGGCGTACCTGTGGAAGGTGAACTAGGTTATGTTGCGGGAGTGGAAGGTGAGGATGCTGAACATCATCCGGGCGAAGTACGCTATACCGAAGTCACTGAGGCCAGCGAATATGTAAAGCGCACTGGCGTCGACTTTTTAGCAGTGTCTATTGGTACAGTGCATGGTCGTATGCAGGGTGAACCCAGGCTTGATATTGATCGCTTAGCCAGGATCAATAAAGCATTGGGGATACCGCTTGTGATTCATGGCGGAACTGGACTGTCTGATTCACAGTTCAAACAATTGATCGATAATGGCGTGGCCAAGATCAATTATTATACGGCGCTTGCTGATATTGCTGGCCAGTCTATCCGCAGAAACGTAGAAGCTGATGCACGCTGTGGCTACACCGGTTTGGTGAAAGATGTGTCAGAGGCGATTCAGCATGAAACGGAACGATGTATCCGTTTATGGGGCGGGGTAAATCGTGCTGCTGAAGTGATGTCCTGTGCGACGTTGAAAAAAGAAGTCGATCATGTGATTTTCTACAATACTTCTGGTATCACTGCTGAGCAGGTAACAGAATTAATGCATATTGGACATGAAACTCTTGGCAACATTCCCGGGGTTAGGGATGTCTTTACCGGTCATGCAATACAGAGCGATGCCAAATTTAAGCATTGCTGGGTGGTGCGTTTTTCCGATCAAGCGGTTGTGGATAGTTACAAGAATCACCCTGCTCATGTGGATTATGCTGACACTCATTTCAGACCTGTGGCCGGCGATCGCATTACCATTGATTTCGAGGAATCTGCTGAGAGGCGACCTACAAATCAATAGAAAAAAACCGTGAGAAAAAAAACCGTGTCAGAGAGCAATTGTTTCTAATATTGGCAAATATTGCGCACAGCATCTGTTTATCCCAAAAGTTACAGAGTCTCATCAAGACTTTGGAACTAAAACTGGGGAAGGGTCACGTTAGGATGCTCTAATTAATTTCAGTTAACTAAATCGGTTCATCTTCTGCGGATACATCGGGTAGACTAGCCGCTTTATGAGAATGTATTTCATTAGCATTCTTGCCGCTAACCAATTCGGATTTGGCATTCATGATGAAAGTAATTGTTGCGCTTCTTATCCTGGTCTTCATATCGCTGGCACAGGCAGTGGAACCATCGAAAATCCAGTTACAACCCTCACGCGACCTGCACATGTCCGGCCTGACCCAGCTGACCTTCGAGGGCGACAACGCCGAGGCCTATTTCAGTTTCGATGGACGGCAGTTGATCTACCAGTCCAGTCGTGGCGGTTATCAATGTGACAAGATCTTGACCATGAACATCGACGGTTCCAATAAAAAAATGGTCAGCCCGGGCCATGGTGCACATACCTGTTCATTCTTTTATCCGGGCGAGCAGGACATTCTGTTTGCATCGACCAGTCACCTCGACGGTGCCTGTCCGCCAAAGCCGAAATGGCCAGACCATATCCGTTACGCCTGGCCGTTGTACCCCTATAATATTTACCGCGCTAACCCGGATGGTTCCGGATTGACAGTGCTGACCGATAACCCGAAATATGACGCCGAGCCCATCATGTCAGCTGATGGAAAAACCATTGTGTTCGGCTCCCAACGTGAGGGTGATTTTGATATCTACCGCATGGATGCCGATGGCGGCAATGTTAAACGCCTGACTGATACCGTGGGTTATGACGGTGGGCCATGGCTTTCACCGAAT
>JAPHTU010000048.1 GCA_026196145.1 Gammaproteobacteria bacterium | reverse complement strand
TCGGCCAGCAACTGGATAAGCTGTTTAGGCTCCTTTTCCGCTGTTGCGAGCATACGGTCTGCCCAGGTGATAGCGGTGTCAAGTTCCTCTCGTCGATGGGCGATGCGTAATGCTACACGGCGCAGGTTTTCCAGCAGCGCCAACTGCAACATGATCGGGAATGCCCATAACTCGCCTAGCTGTAAGGGCTCAGCAGTCTGATAGGCGGCAATGAAGTGGTTGGCATTGTCACTGTCGACATGGCCACCCATGTGAGAAATCAACTCCAGTGCAAGATCATAGATACGTGGGAATCCGGCCGAGGACCCATCAATTAGTCGGGGGAGCTGGCGACTATAGCCGCGTGGAAGATGCCGATGCGCCAGACTGATCTGCTGTTCGATGAGATAAAAGTTATCGAGTAACCATGCCTCCGCCGGCACGATACGTTGCCCCGGCCTCACAGCGGCCGTCACAATATCATATGCCGTCTGCAAGACGCGCGCGTTGTCCGCCAGCCGTGGTAACAACCTGTCCGGTCCGGGACGCGAATCGATATTATGCTGTCCAGCTAGCGTTACCGCGTGACGCTTTAGTTGCTCGATGCTGAATAATTCAGCCTCCAGTAACTCGACATCACCATCGTTACGCAAGGAATTTCGTGTAGCCTTAGAAAATATAAAATTCTTAGCTGTTATGACATTATCCTCGTTTAATCGTGTAGATACCCAGCCCGGTACCGGCATTACAATCTGATATATCGGGCAAGCTCATAGCGTTCTCGTTCAGCACTATCAATCTTAACTGGTGAAGCATCAGGGTGTGGCGGCTTCGACTCTGAATCGTGCTCATAAATCACAATGCAGCATTAGACCGGAGGTTGTGCTGCGCTTTTCCAGGGCGCTGGAAAGAGGTCTGGGAAGTTGTCCTGCTATGCAGGATAAGTATAGTCTGCGGCGGCCGGAAAAACAGATAAAGCCGGGCAACGTTCACAAAACCAGGCTATATGCCACGTTATACCGGGCATTTAAATATGATCTGAAGTTGTGTAAACAGAATATTCTATACGTATAGCGTTACAGCCACTTAAATTTTCAGAGGGGTCCAGGTCAAACAAACCCCGCAGCCTCCACGATGACTCATGGAGGGATTAATCAACACGAACTAAAAAACAAGATGGTACATCAGACTATTATAACGCCCGGCGCTTTTTTGAGTTCTATCTTGGCGCGCTTGGCCTTTCTCTTTTCCTTGGCAGTCATAATCGGTTTTTTCTTGTCTTCCTTGTTGCCTTTTTTTTCTCTACTCACGGTATTACTCCTTGTGTTTGCCGGTAAACCTTTAGTCTCGCCATGCCGGGATCAGCTGGTAAAGCTGACCCGGTGCTGACTTGACGAGGTATTGCCATATGTTGCGTATATCTGCTCGCGTTTTGCCTGAAGACATGGATTTTTGAAGCTTCAGCTTCTCCTGTCCCAACAGATGCCGCTGCCAGCGAATATCAATCTATATACAACATGCCGTCTCAACCACCACGGTCATCTTCGTCGGTTGCGGCGAAAGGTAACCGCTGATTGGGATGATCAAGCGGCATATCGATATATGCCTGCTTGGTTTCTTCACCATCAAAATACATCGTCAGATTGCCATCCTCCAGTTTTGGATGAGGCTTCAAGCTGTTGATATCTTTACCATTCATTGGATCAGTAGTGCTGATACGCCAAGTGGGTTCATGCAGGCGAGAACTCTGTGTTTTATCACGGTCCAGAATATCGGTCTTGCTGTTGTCCAGCCACGCGACATTACTGGAAGTCGTGTAAGGTGGTTTGGTGATGTTTGCGTCTTTTGGGCTGATGAAGTTGAACATGGGAATCTCCTGTAACAATCACTTCCGTTTTTAAGTCGTACCTGATGCGCGACTCCCCACGAAAACTTCATTGCTTGCTGGCTTGCACCCATTGGGAACAAAGCTGGTGATCTGATATCACTATATACCTTTCTCTGATAATAGATACTTATATCCACATCAGTAAAAATCTATCCAGTTCGCTGCTGTACTATTAATACAGTTAATTTGCCTATATCGATGAAACAGAGGATATTGCCTCAAGCACTTCCCCTATCCGTTTGTAACTCGCTTGCCCGCAACGACAGAACCCCGCGGTGTTCCCTTGAGCCTTCCTGCCGATACCTGATCTGCCATTGCATACACGTCACTCATATGCTGACGTTCCGAGTTATAAAAACATACAGGATAAATAACATGCCTCAATACAATATCAATGCACTGGACGCCGAAACATCCAGTCAACATACCAACGTGCGATTTTCTGAACTGGATGCCCAGCATTGGGATCGCGATAAATCTTCTGACCTGGCTCATAAAGAGGATATAGACATGACGGATGCGCATTGGGATGTAATCCTATATCTGCGCCTTTACTATATCGAGACCGGATTACCGCGATTTGCCAGAGTCACCTCGCGGGCGCTCAATAAACAATTCTTGACGCTCGGCGGGTCTAAATACCTTTATGGCCTGTTTCCAGGTGGCCCGGTAACACAAGGTAGTCGCCTGGCCAATCTGCGTACCCCACCACTTTCTACCGACCTTTCCTTTGGCAGTTGTTATTGAACAGGTCTACGCAAGTCATAGCCGATGCAATGACAACGACACTTGTATACATAACACAAGCCAGCAAGCGGCTGGAAGACAGGCAAGATTGTGTGGCAATCGAACGCGCCGAAAACGAAGGCATGGTTATCCATCCCGACCTGACGCAATCAATCGATGTACAAAGGGATGCACTTAAATGACAAACAATAACGGTGGCCAGGATAAAGATAACTAATGGTCAACAGGCAAGCATAACGAGCCACCAGGTCTGGATAAATTGCTACGTAGCGGCGGCGGCAATCTCATGCGGCTCTTGCCAGCCGGCGGTGGTCATTATCCCGGCGTCGAACACGCCGCACCGGAAGAGTTTTTTGAGAACCCGAAAAACGAACGTACCAGGGGATTTCTAGGGCAGATTTTATAAGAGACCTTTGCGTAATTTTTTCCTGTGATCCCCGAGTGCCTTCATCGGGAATCTATGTGTCTGGCGCCATCCCCAAATGGTTGAATCGGGGATTTATGCGTAGAATGGTTAAGCCTAGGCCGCTGGATGCCCGATAAAGGCACTCGGGCATGACGATACTTAAGGACCATGGTGTCATCCCCAAACGACAGAATTATGCGTTGCTATATGACTGGACTGGTCCAATTCTGAACATTCCGGGAAGAATGGTTATATATTTAATATATAGATCACAACAATCAGTGGCTGAATATGTCTGCCAAAAAAAAGATCGCAGTTGGGTCACACGAATCGTATATCAATCGTGAGCTGAGCTGGCTCAGCTTTGCGCGCCGTGTGCTGGCACTGGCCGAAGATACCAACGTCCCACTGCTCGAGCGCATCAAGTTTGCCGGGATCATGGGGATGCTCTATGACGAGTTTTCAATGAAGCGCATTGGCGGACTACGCCGCCGTATCGAGAAAAACAGCTCACGCATCTCCTCCGACGGCCTGACCCTGCGAGAGGAACTGGATGCCTCCCGCCGGGAGTTACACGCTCAATGCAGACAGTTGCGCCAGCTGGTAGATGATCAGTTACGACCGGCCCTGGCTGAAGCCGGTATCCCGATCCTGGATTATGAACAGCTCGATGATGCGCAAAAGGCACACATGCAGGATTACTTCCATGACGCCATCGAGCCAATCCTGACGCCGCTGGCGGTGGATGTTAGTCATCCCTTCCCGTTCATCAGCAACCTGGGACTGAACCTGGCCGTACAACTGAAAGACAGCAAACACAAAAAACCCCGCTTTGTACGCATCAAGATACCGCCCAACCGGCCGCGCTGGGTGGAGCTGCCCGATGGTGGTTATGTGCCACTGGAACAGGTGATCGCTGCAAACCTTGCACAGTTGTTTCCATCGGCAAAACAGATCAAACACTATCTATTCCGGGTTGCCCGCGGTGCCAAGGACGACCCCTGGGAACGGGTACCGAAAAGCGACGAGGAACCGGAGCTGTTACCCGGCAGCATTATCGGCATGGTCACCAGCGAACTCACCGCAAGAAAGTTTGCCGGCGTGGTGCGCCTGCAGCTCAGCGCAGACATGCCTAAGGAGATGCAGTTATGGCTAACAGAACAGCTCAACGCCGACCCGGATGATATTGAAACCTGGGACGGGCTGATGGCCCTGACGGACCTGATCAAGATACAACCCGATGGCCATCCGGCACTGCGCGACCCACCGCATAAACCGGTTACCCATCCGCGACTCAAACAACTGGAGGCTCCCGACAACGCCATCTTTGCCGAGATACAGCGTGGCAATATCCTGTTACATCACCCCTACCACGATTACGAGACCTCGATAGTCCGCTTTTTGCGTGCCGCTGCATATGATCCCAGGGTGCTGGCTATCAAGCTGTCGATTTACCGCACCAGCACTCAGTCACCCGTTATCCAGGCCCTCATCGAGGCCGCCCGGCGCGGAAAACAGGTCGCCGTACTGGTTGAGATAACTGCACGCTTTGACGAAGCACCCAATATCGTCTGGGGCGAGACCCTGGAAAAGGCCGGTGCCCATGTCATCTATGGCATGGAACGCCTGAAGACACACGTCAAACTGGGCCTGGTGGTGCGCGAAGAAGCGGACGGTATCCGCCGCTATGTACATGTTGCTACCGGCAACTATCACCCGGGTACCGCGCGCCTGTATGAAGACCTCGGCATACTCAGTTGCGATCCAGAACTCAGCAGCAACGTGGCCGCGGTATTCAATGAACTGACAGGCGCCATTGAAGCGCAGGACTATGGTCACCTGCTGGTCTCACCACATAACCTACGCCAGCGCTTTACCGAGATGATCCAGCGCGAGGCCGAACACGCGCGCGCCGGCCTACCCAGCGGTATCAGCGCCAAGATGAACCAGTTACAGGACAGGGATATTATCAAGGAGCTTTACCTGGCCAGCCAGGCCGGTGTGCCCATCACGCTGAATGTGCGTGGCCTGTGTAGCCTGAAAGCCGGTGTACCCGGGCTGTCTGACAATATCCAGGTCTTCAGCATCCTTGGCCGCTTTCTTGAACATGGCCGTATCTATCGCTTTGAAAATGCCGGTGAGCCAGAATACTTCATTGGCTCTGCTGACTGGATGCGGCGCAACCTCGATTCACGCATGGAGGCGGTCATGCCGGTACTCGACGCAAAACTTCAAAATGAACTGGAAACAATCCTTCATGTTTATGAAAACGACAACATAACGGCGTGGGATATGTTACCGGATGGCAACTATGTACGGCGCAGCCCTGCCAAGGGAGAGGAGCCCAGACCATCGCAGGAAGTTTTTATCCGGCTGGCATCAGAACTGGATAAGGAAGAAACGTTAAACACGAAAAACATAAAGCAACAGGCATAAACCGGGGCCGCTAATGGCAACGATGGGCCTATTAAGGCAAGCCTGATAGCAATGGGATCAGACTTACCCCTTTACATCCCATGACCGGTGTACACATTTGTGCTGGCCGGATTATTTCCAGGCAGGGGCTGCAGTGACCAATGACTGTCACTCTATAAATAACCATGCCAGACGGTGCACAATCTCAACAGGTTTGCTGTGCCTGCCGTTCGTCATTATCACGATACCGAGACGTTCACCGGTACGCGGATACAGATACAGTAATGCACGGCTATTACGATTGTTACCTTCGTGCCAGACATGTGTATTGCCGGGTGAGTGAAAGACCCCGTAACCATAGGTGCCGTTACCTGGCACGCTGGTCGCAAGTCTTGCCGTGTTGTTCAACAGGCTGCCCTGCACCAGGGCGTTGGCAAATTTCGCGAGGTCAATAATATTTGATTCCCATCCGCCACCGGGAAGCCGCCATGCCGCATTGTCTTCCTCAATATATTCAAGGCGGCCCCGATCCTCGTCGAAGCCACCCCGTGTGCCGGTGGCCTGTTGCAAGGAAGTCATGCCAAGCGGCTGCCTGATTTTCCTGCTCACCCACCCGGCATAGCTGACGCCCGATGCACCTTCGATTGCAGAACCCAGCAAGCTAAAGCCAAAGGTCGAGTATTTGTATCCGGTACCGGGAGAAAAACACAGATCCTGATCCTTGAACACTTCCACCGCCTGCCTCGCGTTGTAGGTTATCTGGCGATGCTTCTTACGCTCGAAGTCAGGTGAGAGATTCCCGTAACAGCCCTCCTCCATCCAGTAGTGAGTAATACCGGAACGATTTGACAGCAGGTGTTTGATACGGATGTCTGCCTTGTCACCAACCCGGGGCCAGTAATCGACATGTTCGATGACCCTGTCTTCCAGCGAGAAAGCCGGATTATCCTCGGCGAGTTTCAGTGCGGCAGTTGCAGTAAGCGTTTTCGACAGGGAGCCCCAGCGGAATAATGTGCTGGTGGTAACTGGTATAGTGTGTGCGGGATCATCGTAGCCATAACCCTTTGCGTAATACAGGCCGTTATCCCTGACAATAGCAACAGCCATGCCGGCAATATTCTGCCGCCCCATTGCATCGAGGACAATGGCATCGATTTCAGCCGGCGTACGCGCCTGCGCGCCAGACTGGACAAACAATACCAGCAGCAGGCCGATCATGAACAGCCACTGCCGACTGCTGCTTGTTCCTATTGCCAATAAACTGGCCACACGCAAAACATTCCAGGGCCTGTTAACAAAGACCCTGAGTCCAGTATAACGACTTAATGCACTTGGTAGTTACACGGATGATTAATAACACTTCAGACTCATCATCCACTGCCTCCAGCAAGCGGTCCGATGCCACAGATACCTTGGTAATCAAGGCATCGTCTTCCAGCAGAGAAAAGAACATGGATTTATGTACTCTCGCATCTTTGGGTATCTGATTCTTGTTTTGCGGCATGGATAAGGAATCGAATAATGTTTTAAGCCTGTTATCGATATCTCCGGAATGATGCACTATCTCCCCGCTAACCTGGGGACGCAATAGTGTGATATCCAGGTGGCAAACAAACGATAGCTTCTTGCAAACAAGCGGCACATATTCAATGCCATAGCGCTTGATTCGTATACCATCATCCTTTTTTAACAGGTCCTGATAATCTATTAGCGGCTCTTGTTCCCACAGGTTCTTTACCTGTTCGTGAAAATGACTCCTGATAGCATGAACATGTTCCTTGTTTGCGGCCTTCGATCCTTTTGGATGCAGGCTTCCCCTGTATGTCAGCGTGAATTCCATGTTTATTCCCGCTGGCTGATTCCTTCTGCTTTCATGGATTGCTCATGGTGATATGGACCGTAGTAATGCAGACGGTTGCCGGCAGGCCCGGCCTTGTGGATTTCTCCGGCAAAATTCGTGTAGTCGTGCAGGTTAACCGTGTAAGTGTGTACGATTTTCACCTTGCCAGCCCGGCGTACAGTCATTGTATGCTGCAATTCCTTCTTTCCCTTTGCGAGGAAGTTGGCACTATTCCCGGCCTCCACCTCGCTGGTTGTTGAGCTTGGTTGGCCGTACAGTTCAGTGAGTGTTTTTTCCAGCTCATCGGCATAGGTCTTTGAACCATCCTTGAAGCTATAGTAGCCATCGGAAAAACGGCATACTGATGATACCGAATCGCTACAGCCCTTCTCGAAATTGTAGGTCACTTCTGCCCGCTTGCCCATCACGTTCCTGTCCAGGTACCACATCGTACTGTTAACATCGCCCATGATATCCGGCCGTCCTTCCACGGCAACAATGTCCTCTCGCGACGCACCCCATTGCACAGCCCCCAACCCCCCGGGCTGATGCGGATTGCCCGCGACAACAGGCGCCGGGATACCCAGTGCAATAACGAGAATTACGATATTACGAATCATATCTGTTACACCCTGAGCGATATGTTTGTACTTTTGTCAGGCCACCAATAATTCATACTATGGAAGATCGCCAGCCACTCGCATGATTGACCTGGAAACGATACTCAACGGCCATGGTTCCTCAATATTATTTTTTAGTTCATCCACGCGCGCTTTGTACTCATTAAATGCCGTGCCGGCTTCCGCCTCCAGACCTTTTTCCCTTGCTTTTTTCATTGCTGACTGCTGGCATTGCTCCTTAGTAAAGTACCCTTCTTCATAACCATTCACACCGTTTCTGCAATCGATGTAAACCGACTGCACCGATACAAGCTGTGGATAGTTATCCCAGACAGGTATGGCTTTTTCCTCTGCCTGCGATACTTGCTCGGCCACCATCGTTATTTGAATGACAAGGGTAACAACCAGGCAAAACACAACGAAGGCTCCCAGGTACAGATAGTGCCTGGCCTTGATTTTTATCTTAATATTGTTTTCATTATCTTCCATGATTATTCCCGAAAATGACGTAACTGCTCAAACCTGTGTAGTACCGCAGTATAGTGAATTTATTCTTCTACTTCACAAGATCATGATAGCGGAAGCAACTGACTTCATGATCATTGACCATGCCGACAGACTGCATAAAGGCATAGCAGATCGTCGGACCAACAAACTTGAACCCGCGTTGTTTGAGCGCCTTGCTCAATGCCTGCGATTCAACCGTTTCAGCCGGAACGTCCTTATGTGAACGCCAACGATTAATAACGGGTTTCCCGTCAACAAAGTCCCAGACAAATCTTGAAAATGAGCCATACTCTTCCTGAACCTGCAGGAAGGCCTTTGCATTTTGTATCGATGCGGCAACCTTCAGCCGGTTACGAACGATGCCCGAATCAGCCAGCAACCGTTCCACCGACCTTGCATTAAAGCGCGCCACTTTTTCCGGATAGAAATCATGATACGCCTTGCGATAAGTTATTCGTTTATTCAGGATGGTGCTCCAGCTTAATCCCGCCTGTGCCCCCTCAAGTATTAACATCTCGAACAAGTGGTGATCATCCTGCGATGGCACACCCCATTCTGTGTCGTGATACTCCGCTTCCAGTGGAGAAGACTGCGCCCACGCACAACGTTTAATCACTACTACCCCCTTGATCTAATGCGAGTGGCTTCTGTCCCATATCATGTGCCGCAGAACGTACATTCGACCACTTCATCCGGTTCGGGTGGCTGCATATAGCGATCTTTTCCTGCCTGCTGAACATAGGGGCTTTCCAATACCTCATGTAATTCATGAAATACAGAAAAATCATCATGATCTTCTGCAGCCCGGATCGCCGCTTCTATTTGATGGTTACGCGGGATATAAACCGGATTAATCGACTGCATGTTGGCCTGTCGCTGTTCATCAGAACAAGTCTCCCGGGCCAGGCGCTCACGCCATCGGGACAACCATTGATCAAACTGTGCCTGATCGCCAAACAAGTCAGTACAGACGCGATCTTTATCCGAAGGCTGTGCCGACAACTGCGACAGGTTGAAAAACGTCAGCGTGTAATCTGCATGATTGGCTGCCATCATATCAAGCAGGTCTTCAATCAGCGCTTTATCCTGCGATTTTACTTCATCGGAAACATGCGACAGGCCACACTTCGCACACATGCCCGACAGCCAGTCATCTTCGTGACTTGATCGATAGGATTGCAAAATATCCTGTGCGCACTCAACCGCTGCATCGATGTTCTCGTCTATTAGCGGAACCAGGCATTCGGCCAGTCGTGTCAAATTCCACAGGCCGATAGCCGGTTGATTGCTATAGGCATAGCGTCCCTGGTGGTCGATGGAGCTAAACACCTGGTCATGATCATAGGCATCCATAAAGGCACAGGGCCCATAATCAATCGTTTCCCCTGCGACAGACATATTGTCGGTATTCATGACACCATGGATAAACCCGAGTTGCATCCATCGTGCAATCAGCGATGCCTGTCCATCCGTAACGGCCTGTAACAACGCGGCATAGGGATCCTCTTCCTCGAGCGCCTGCGGGTAGTTCTGTGCAATAACATGGTCCGCCAGCATCTGTATGGACTGCACATCGCCCCTCGAGGCAAAATATTCAAACGTACCAACACGAACAAAGCTGGATGCAACACGCGTAATAATACCGCCCGGCACCAATCGCTCTCTGGCAACCTCCTCGCCCGTGGTCACCGCTGCCAGGGCACGCGTTGTCGGCACACCCAGCCTGTACATCGCCTCACTCACCAGATATTCACGCAGTACCGGCCCCAGGGCAGCACGGCCATCACCATTGCGGGAATAATGGGTACGCCCGGAACCTTTCAATTGCAGCCCCATGCTGGCGCCTCCGGCACCGCTGATCTCTCCCAGCAATATTGCCCTGCCATCCCCCAGCTGCGGGGAAAAATGACCAAACTGATGACCGGAATAAGCCATGGCAAGCGGCTCGGCCCCATCAGGCACGACATTGCCTGAAAAAACAGCGGCGATATCATCGGCGTTGAAGTCTTGCATCGGTAATCCCATCTCATCAGCCAGCGCATCGTTAAACCGGATTAACGCTGGATTACTGACAGGCGACGGACGCGTCTTGCGAAAAAACGTTTCACCTAAGGTAAGGTATTGATTATTAAACGGAAAGGCTTGCATATGGTGGGATGGATAACCTGAATGTCACGAGTTTAGCGTAAATGGGAACAGTGGTCTGTGTCCATTATAGGTAGCCTCCTATTTCCACTACCTCTTAATCAACAAGAAATATCACACCAGGAGAATAAACCGAGATTTAATTATTTATTGTGTAGCTGCCTATGCAATTCCGCATAATCTATCTTGGCATTGTGGCGCTTATCTACAGGCATACTGGTTACGAATATGACTTTATCAATCTCCGCCCATTCTAAAGCCTGCATTAAAACTGACTGCTGAATTTCATGTCCTTTGTTCCGTTCAACTGCCAGTAGTTTCCTGTTTTTAATTTTAATGAAGGCGGCGCGACGTATTGCAGCATATTGCATCGCGGCTACTTCAACCGCAAATGGATAAATGACAGCACTATTGTCTTCTACCTTTGCGCCACATCTTCCCATTAACCATAGACGTCCCTGATCGTCGAGATAACCGGCGTCTCCAGTGCGGTGCCACCTGTTGCCATCCACTTCGAACTTATTTTCCCTGTCGCCAACCCCTTCAAGGTACCCTTGAAGGACATGTTCACCTCTAACGACGATCTCCCCGGTTTTATGTGCATTTTGCTGCAGGCTATCGAACTGCTCTGCTGAAAAGGGGCCAATCGGCTCATCCCATTGATCCGGAATAATACGCAACTGGATTTCACTAACTGGCAGTCCAGCCGGCAATCCTTTGCCATTGAGCATGGCCTGCTGGTCTTCTGGTGTTAGTTCATGCCGCGCAATATGTGCAATCGGCTCTGCCTCCGTAGAGCCATAAACAGCAACTACTTCGGCATTGGGAGAAAATTTGGCAAGCCTGTCCAGTAACCGGGGAAATACCGGTGCACCACCTGTATACACTTCTTCAAATGAATCCATCTGTTTCCCTACAGCTTCACAATGGTCAAGCAGTCGCTCAAAGAATGCGGGCGATGCGGCACACCGATTGGCATGATATTGCTCGATTTGCTGTATAACCTGCCGCGCATCAATAAACCCGGGCTTGCGTAAATCTGCATTTGGAATCAGGCTGGTTACCCCTGACGCCAGGTTTGCAAGTACAAATATTGGCAATGTAATTACATCAACCTGTCCTGCCCGTAGACGCAGGCTATCCGCCAGCACTTTATGTTGCGCCAGTAAAAAACCATGAGTGCGCACAGCGGCCTTGGGCATGCCGGTACTACCACTCGTGAAAGTGACCAGTGCGGGTGAATCCTTTTGCATCGACGCCACGCGAGCAAGCGGCTCGCAACTGCAATAAGAGCTCCAACGTATCGCAGCAGGCGCGGGAAAACCAACGACAATTTTTAGCGGGATTGCACGGAGACTTCTGGATACAAGGCGTAAGACATGTGCTTTAGTGGTTGCGATAAAGGCCTTCGGCGGATAACGTCGGCAACAATTTTCTATATGTTTCAGCCCTGACTGTGTGTCAATAAACACTGCAACCAGGCCCAACCGAAAGATGGCAAGTAATATCACATAAAGCTCAATTGAAATGGGCTGAAAAACAAGCACAGGATCGCCCATCTTAAGGCCTTGTTGCGTCAAAAACGCACTGGCACGGGCCACCCGATCCTCTAGCTCGGAAAAGGTCAGTGTTTGCCCCTTCTCGATCAATGCTGGCGTGTCATGCAGGTCTGAAGCCTGTTTCGCTAAAATATGTGACAGATTCATGGATAACCACCGGTTTTTGGCTGCACCTTAGGCATCAACCCAGTTGTTTTCCAAACAGGGTATAGCGACGCATTGTAGTGGCGTAGTGCGCACTGATATTTCCCGATATATTCGTCTCATGCATGAGAGCGTGTATCGCCCGTTTGAACCCGGCCTCATGAGCGACATACTGTGCATATCCGACCAGCAATGATCCCAAACCACGGCTGGCGCGCTCCGGCAAAACAGCCACGGTCTTGATGATGACCGTATCGGGTCTTTCTCCTCTCTGCGCCTGGGCCAGATCAGGTATCGCAAACAGGAAAGCTACCGCCCTACCATCAATTTCTGCAATGAAAGTCAGCTCGGGCTGCACATAAGGTTTGACCTTCTGGTACTGCTCGATAAATTCGTTTTTATCAATTGGTGTATATAGATAATTATCTCTAAAACTCATTACAGAAATAGCGTAAATTGTCTCCAGTTCCTTATCAAAGTCGTCCAGCCTCAGGGAACGTATACGAACACCACGATCATTAAAGCGCTTCAATGCCTTTTCTATACGCGCATCCTTTTCCGATAAATCCGGGTTGATTGCGGAAGTATAGGTTGCCAAAGGTTCAAACCCTGAAGCAAGCCATTGATCGGGATATTCCTTTGGGTTTTCCGGCTCCAGAAAAAAGGCAGGTTCACTTCCAGCATCTGTCACAAAGCGATAGCTTCTCCAGGTATTACCGTCCATCGGCCCTACCGCAAGCTGGCAACCCTGCTCTTGTAGCCTCTTGCAGGCATATTGCAATAGTGTCTCGGCTGAAGAATCATCAACTGAAGCGTAATGACCTATCGCACCCAGTTGATAAGCATCATGCTCAGGCACTTCACGCCACCACAGGGAACATCGACCCAAAGGCATGCCTTCATCATCCATCAACAGTAGATGCTCATCCACACGATGCCGGCTTAGTAAATAAGGATCGAACAGTCCCAGGGAATTAGCATCATCAGTGTGCTGCAATTCTTCCGGTCTGGTAATGACTCTAATATCAGGCATCAGGATCGCTCCCTATATCAGCGCATATCCGGCCAGCGATGCGACACCAGCAACAACCACCTGGCGCAGCCAACGGGGCAAGTCGTCCGGGCAATCCCGGACTGCAGGCTGCCACCTATAAAAAAACAACGCAGACAAAGAAAGAATAACCAGGGCCTGCACAGATATACGCAATGAATCATCGCCAAATGCATGCATAGCAAGTAACGGAACAAACAAAAAAACCCAGCCATCCAGCACACCACGAATCACATACCATCCGCCTGACAGCTGCGGGTGGGAAAAGCTTTCCCGCACAATGCCAATCATACTTAGCTGAGCCGCGTAACACAGGGTATACGGAAACAAATATTCGGAATGCGGCCATACCTGGTTAATGAATAGCCAAATAAGCCCCACTGAAGACACTGCCACAACGGTATGCAATCGATGTGTTGAGGATTCCCGCTGGCCTGCCAACATGGCGAGGGCGGCATAGACAATCAACATCAGCAAGGGCGGCAACAGCCACTGTAGGCCGCCTAATGCCCAACTGACATACCCAACCAGTGCCGCCCCTATAGCTGCACTGTGATTCAGGGTAGTTAGCCTGCGTACGGTAATAAGCAAAAAGAGCACAACCATGACCACTGCTGCACGCAATAATAGATCCGTAGATGGCATATCCCAATATACCTGTAGAAGAAAAAAACCACCCAACGGAATAAACAGATTATCCAGCCCCCGCCAGGCTACGGCCTCAAATAACATTACCAGGATGCCGCAAATCATAGCGACCAGAAGACTATTCACCGGATCAATCCCGGAAAATAACAGCAGTGGAACATGAACACTGAAAAACGTGACAAGAAAGAATGCGACCGATCCCTCAACGCTTTTAACAGAGTCTGTTGACCGGTAGTTCAGTTTTCCGTAACGAACGCCTATAAGTGCCGCAGTTGCATCCGCCAATGTAAGGATCAGAATCGGGATGACATACATCAACCAATTACCATTCGCCAGATCGAATACAACAGCAATCGACAGTGGAAAGTAAAATTCACCCAGCGATGCACGCTCCACACCATGCACAACTGTGCCAAAACCGGCATGGAGTACTTTCTGGAATTTCAGTAAAAATAACCCGCTTGCCGCTGCCACCGCCAGAACCCAAACCGGCCAGGGCTCTTCGAATATCCATGGAAATGTGAGCGCCATCAGCCCCATCAGAATATGCAACAGTTTACGCACCCATTCGGGATGCGGATTAAAATTCTGCTGGTATAGCCGCAACCCTGCAATCAATGCCGCCAGGGTAACGCATACCAGTACAATCCCCAGCCATGGCCCCATCATCCGGTAACCTCCTCCACGACAAAAGCACTATAGAAAAACGCCTTGTCCTGTTTATATAGATCGATGGAGAGTTCTGTTAATGACTGGAGCTGTTCAGCCATTATCGACGGACGCTGCCTGGGCACCAGCATATTCCAGTAGGCCAGACGGCCACCGGGGCAACTTGCATCAACAATGGTCTGCAATAATTCATGGTACGCATCTTCGGACATGTATTCGAAGATATCACTTAAATTAAAACAGCGGATAGCATCGCCATCATGTTGACGTAAATATTGCTCAATAGACATCAAATGCCATTCAATGTTGTCAATATTGTTCCGGATGGCCTCAAAGTTTTCCTCTCTTAGAGCGTAAGGCAACGCGGTTATATGCCGACCCGTCAGTATCCACTGCAGATAGGGATTATCCGATGGATCGAGTTCTGTTAATGCGTAGCGGGTATGTTGCAGGATATGCTCGGCTACACTGCCCTCCACGTAGCGAAAAAATTCCGGGTCACGCCCCAGGCGACCCATCATGAAACGTGAAAAGAATATCTGGAACATCCAGCGCCAGCGGCGATTATCCCAAACGGTTTCATAAAACTGTACACGGGCCTCTCGCGTCCCACTTTGTAACAAACGCTCAACGGTAGTCCGGCCATGCACCAGGCTGAGTGCATATTCCCGAAAGAATTTAAAATAGCGCTCAAATTTGCCGGCGCCACCGATGCCCCGCGCAATATCATTGCTGTGGCTGTCCCAGAACCGCTGAACATCTCTGGATAGTAATGGCCTGCATCGCTGGTAGTAATCAGCACGATGACTGCTGTTTCGAGAACCCATTAATTCCAGCAGTTGTGTATATGTGAGTTCCCTATAGGCCGCAATACGCAACTCCAGGCAGGCCAATTGTGCTGGATTCATATCCAGGGCTATCACCTGCCGGGCGCCCTGTGCCACCATGGCCAAGGCATTATCACCCGCCGAGGCAATCGCCATACAGGTATCCCCAGGCCGTATTGCCAGTGCAGGTAACAAAATATCGGCATCTTCCCAGCATTGTGCATAACGGATAGCTGAAAAATCAGCCCGGTCCTGTATTTCACTGGTCATGGCGTTCCAGGACCCTGATCACACCTGTGGCACCATCAAATTCTACTTCATCACCTGTCTTCAGCCATTGCGTGAGCCCGGAGACAGAAACCACTGCCGGTATTCCCATTTCTCTTGCCACTATTGCAGAATGAGACAATAAGCTGCCCCGCTCTACCAGCAAACCACTGGCGGCGGGAAACAGCATGACCCAGCCGGGATCGGTACGCTCTGCCACCAGTATTTCTCCAGCTTTAAGCTGCGCACCACGCGGATCCACAATCACCCGGACCGTCCCACGCACCACACCCGGACAGCAGCCAATCCCCCTGGCCGACTCACCGTCCATGGTGACCGGCGCAATTGTAGAGATGAAGTCATTGCCGCTGTGCACCGTACCGCGGGTTTCAAAACGATCTGCCGGCGACGGCATATCCTGAAAACTGTTGAACTCAGCTTGCCTAACGGCAACCAGGTCAGGCAGACGGGTTGTATTTGTCGTTCCATGAATGAAACCGATGACTTCGTTCACTTCCAGGAAGAAAATATCACGGGCTTGTTCAAGATGACCGCTATCATGCAGGCGTTGACCGATTTCAACAAACAGTCGCCTGACATGGCCGAATAGGCGCGTTCGTTCAAAGCGCAGGTTTTCGCGGTCCCGAACCCGGGCACGGGCGTTATTCAAAACCCATCGAAATATCATACGCCGAATGATATGTATCCCAAGTGATTTACGGACACGAGCCTCCGCCTTGTCTCTGATTTGCGCCTCAATATTCTCCTCTTTCTGGACCCCAGCCTCTGACATGCGCTGTGCCAGGTGCCCGATGGATTGCAACAACATGACCGGGTCATCATTCAGGGTCGTGCTCTCCAGCTTAAGCTCATCCAGGCATCGGTCTCCAAATTTCTCAAGGTAGGTCCGCCAGTCTTCTAACAGGTCGGGCCTTTCCTGCATCAGATTAAGCGCCTGCTGCAAATCACCTGTGGTACAGGTTTCAATTAACGCCGGGTTATCGACGATCTGCAATGCCATTTGCCGGATACGACGTGCCGGCTCGGTGCTAATCATGCCGCCTTCCCCGCACAGCAAGTCATTCTGTAAAGTGGCGTCCTCATCCTGACACCAGCTTTGACATAGCTTTTGCAGCACCCCGTAATAAATCATGGCGAAAAAATCATTCACCAGGGGTGCATCCCAACGGGTTAGCAGTTTTTCTTCCAGATTTCTGTAATGGGTGGCGAGCTGATCGGCCGGCATGGACTCCATCTGTGCAGATGTAAGTGATAATGCATCGTTAAGCCGTTCGTAGAACCGGCCAATGTTCTTTTGCAATGTCCATTGCTGGGCAATCAAACCAAAAATCGTGTTGATTAAACGGAATACATCCTGGATTTTCTCACCTGTACTGGCCTGCCCAATCTCATCGACTAATTCCTGAGGCAGAGGCTCCTTGACACCCATCATTTGTTCCATGAAGCTTCTATTAAATGCAAATCCTGGCAGTAATGCCAATACGCGATACCAGGACAACAAGTTATAATAGATACGGCCCCGTATCAGGCCCAGCATACGCGCAAATACATCCGTACTGGCTTCGATGCGTACCCTGGGCACTTTTAACAGGATACAAAACTGGCGGTAGACCTCTTCGTAAATACGTCGTGCAAAACTGAATGTCAGTGGCGTGGTTATGCCACCGTAGCTTTCAGCAATATTGCTGTTATCCCAGATATTGAGTTCACCCGAATCGATTGACTCCAATGATGTGATTGGGCGCGATTGCAGTAAATACAGTTTTTCGCCCTTGATTGCCCATTCAATATCCTGAGGCTTTTCATAATGTGCGCTGCATTGTCGCACCAGCGTGGCAATGCGCCGGATATGTTCATCATTAATGGATGGCAGTGACGACTTTGAAGGTTCTACCGGTTGACTACTAACCCCTTCCTCACTGTCAGCGTCTATTCGATGGGCCGTTGTTTTTTCGGCAAGTTCGCGCTTGATCACCGATCCCTCAGGATCTACATGAAAGGTATCTGCATCGGCTTCGCCAGAGACCAGCGCACTACCCAGACCATAGACCGACGCCACTACACAGGTATCCGCATCGCCACTGACCGGATCGACACCAAAAGCAACACCCGCCCTGTCAGCATCTACCATTTTCTGCACCAATACCGCCGGAATACTTAACTCCCCTGCCAGTGCACTGTCTTCATGGTAGGCACGCACCCTGTCACTAAATCCCGAGCGCCAAACCTGGACCACTTTTTGTGCAACCGCATCATGGTTGACGAATAGATAGCTGTCGAGCTGACCGGCAAAAGAATGCTGTGCGCCGTCTTCATCAACTGCCGAAGAACGCACGGCGAGCATGTTCTCATCCGCACCTAATTGGTCCATCGCCCTATTGAGGTGATTGATAAAATCATCCGAGAGCTTCAGTTCGGCAAATATCCGGTCTATTTCCTCCATATCGTGTGAAGAGCGAATATGAGCCCGAGTCGGCTCATCCAGATGCTCCAATAACGCCTGTGGTGTCACCACAAACCAGTCAGGAATCGGGAATGATGCGTGGGCTAGTTGATAGAGGCTATACGCCTTGCCACCTGCCTGCGAAAGTGTCATCGGTGAAGATGGGAAAATAATCATACTCATACCAAAACCTGCCATAACAGTGGTACTGCACCCAGCGTGAGATACATTAGCAACGTCCAAATTCCAGACACCAACTCAAACCATTTAGCATGTTGGCTGACAGGGTGACGGATAAATCGCCATGAAATACCAACAGCGACAAGCAATAGTACAAGCAAGACAACTGCTACAACGGAGGTGAAACCTATCAATGCCGCTGCCACAAGCGCACATGCTGCCGTTGTTACAAGCGCCAACAGCCATGCCATCACCGCACGTTTACGACCCCAGATTACTGTATAGGTATCAACACCTTCTTCTTCATCCTCAGGGGCCCGCAATTTACGGCCAATTTCAATCACGATCCCATTGAAAAAACTGACCAGTAAAAACCAGTACAGGCCCTCGGGCAACCAGGTGCCGGCAACGTACCAGTCACATGCTGTAGCGTACAGATCAATTAACGGCATGATCAGCATATGTGACCACAGGTAGGTAATTGGCCGAGCCTTCAACCATTCACGCAGGAAAAACTCCCTGCTCATCAGTGCAAAATAAATCCAGACTATCAATAACCACAAGGCAAGCCCTGGTTTGAGCCCTACAGCCATGGATAGCTGTAACAACGCCAGTATAATGCCCAGCGTTCCCAGTTCTTTCAGGGTAACCAGACCGCGTGGTACCGGACGGTAAGGCCTGTATCGCGTATCTTCATCAATGTCCTTGAACTCATCCGCGATACGTAACTGCATAAAGAAAAACAGCGCCGTAAAGAATGCCACCCCAATATTCATGAGTCCCGGCAATTGCAGATCACCACGAAGCAAGGAGGAAAAACACAGGGCTGAAAAACTGAACGCCGCTACCAATGGTGCATGCGCAATAATGGGGAACCGTTCTCGCTGGTATATCCACCAACGGTTTTTCAGGGACGAATCCGACATCATGTGCGTTAAGACGGCTTTATGCTTCGCTGGGAACCGAACCTCGCGCCAATGACTGATGCGCCTTGGCAAAATGTCCGGAACATAGAGCACCGATAATGGATAATTCACCTGACAAACATACTGCAGCGCAAACCTCGGCAAAGGCGGCAGCATTACCGGCACCGGCCAAACCCACAATATCCAGGCAAGCTTGTTGACTGGGCAACCCGGTACCACCCCCTACAGTGCCCACAATAAGATTCGGCAATGTTACTGCCGCGTATAGCCCACCATCGTTGGTCAATTCAAACCGTGTCACTCCTACCGATGATTCGGAAACACAGGCCGCATCCTGGCCACAAGCAATATAAAGTGCTGCCAGTCCATTGGCATAATGCCCCTGAACTCCTATGGTACCGCTGAGCACGCCGCCTATAGCCGACATTCGCCAGTATTCTTCCATGCGTTTTGGCGTGGTATGCAATACCTTTTTGACCAGTTCTTCGGACAAGATAACTTCAGTAGTTACCTTCTTGCCTCTAACTCCCAGAAACGACTGTGCGCTTGCCTTTTTATCACCGGAAAAATTGGCCTCAACAAAAAAGTGCTGCGGGGTAACCGGTGTATTATCTTTAATCCATTCGCAAATAGCATTAGTGGCAATGGTCACCATATTCTGGCCCGATGCATCGCCGGTTTCGTATTCAAAGTTCAAATACACATGATTACCTTCGACCGTTACGCGAACGTCCTTCATCTTGCCGAAGCGTGTCGTGGTCTCTGCAATCTCACGAAACCGTTCTATCTGACTTAGCGCCCACGAAACAAATCGCCCAACCTCATTTACTGAGGCAAAGGCGAATCCTGGAGCACGGCTGACCCCCTGATTTAACAGTAATGTCGTACACCCGCCGGCTTTAGTGATTAACTGCGCACCACGACTATAGGAGGCAACCAGGGCCGCCTCCGTGGTTGCCAAAGGCACATAGTAATCTCCCTGGGCATGTACGCCGTTAACACGTAATGGCCCTGCCACGCCTACAGGCATCTTGATAGTGCCGATAAAGTTTTCAATATTCTTTTCATAACGGCCTGCGGTATTTCTGGTGGTCTCGTCCAGCAACACTGACTGTATGCCTTCAGAAACTCCCAGTGCTTCCCATCGCCTCCGCAGCGCCTTGTCTGTGATGCCGGGAAACAGCGGGATCTTTTTTCTGGCCGGGTGATGCTTTGGTTTTAGTCGCTCATCCAGATCGTCAATATTATTATTATTCAACAGTGAGCTAAGGTATAAATTAGCCTTGGAATGATCAACAGTCATTGGTTTCCCTTATTCATAAAACAATTATTATTTTCTGGAGTATATACCCCTCATCTATAGATGGGGAACATACAGGTAAGCGTATGCATCAATATTTATACACTTTACTTATCTTCACAGGAATAGATTGTCATACTGCCGGTGCCTGGTCGCATAACAACCCATTGAGCTGTCTCCCAATTAAGAACCGGCGGCCTGACAAAGATGCGTTTCAAAACTTCCTCCTTCGACTCGACCGAACTCATTGACTGTAATTCCCGGGTTATCAGTTCCTGACGACGTTGAGAATTAGGCATTAGCGCACTATGGTAAAGTTCATCATCATCGCCTCCACCCGGGATAGGTGGCGCATTATGCTTCGTGAAAGGTGAAGTACTTTGGTCATAATGATTTGTCTGAACTATAAATGACTTTTCCCCCATGTCACGTACATGCATCAGTTGCCTGGCGCCCAGTTCAAATACAGCTGCTTCGCCTTTATTCACACCACACAGACTAATAAAACAAGGTGAACCAACAACCCAGGTTTTAATCTGCTCATAGGCTGACTGATAATCAACAATATCCGGATCTTCCAACAATTTACGTATAAGAAATGTTGGGTCTGACTTAAATTGAGCAGAGCGCTTCCATGGCGCAAAATTTATTGCGATGGAAAAACCGGGCTTCACGCCAGTCAACACACCTACCATCCCGGCAACACCGGCTACTTTTGCTACTTCCTCACCTTCATCATTCACGAAGTGGTATTGGCGAGTTGATCTGGCGATGTCATTTGATCCCTGCCAATCCAGGCTGCGAAAGGCAAGCATTTCATTATTCTGCTCGTCCCACGCCATCACTACTGAACAACCCATATGTGACAATGTATATTGGCGTTGGAGAAAGGCCAGCAAGGATGGCGATATACCCTTGCATGTCGAAGCAATATGATCGCTCTCCTTAATGTAGTGACCCCATCGCTTGTATACAACGTGATAGAGGATTTTCGCACTGAGCACTACCAGCCACTTGGGTATGCCAACACTGAATACCAGCTGTCGCATTTCATTGCATAGATTGTGTATTTCATCGGCATCATTACTTAGCACCTCATGCCAAACATCTATCGGTCGTTGTTCTTGATAATACACCTGGCGTATTTTATCTACAGGTTGAATTGTCTTATAGGGGTTATCCATATAGTGTCTCCGCATCACAGAGGATCATGCTTTCGAATATCAATTGAAAATGTTTTCTCGCCTGCCTGATTTAAGGCATTGTCGTCAAGACGATAATACAATCGCATTCGCTCGAACGACTTATTTGTATCAATCATACCCAGTTCAAATGCTAGCTCGTCAGAATACCCGGGCAGCAGGATCTTGTAGCTCCAGGGAACATAGCCGGGAAACTGCTCATTAATATGACGCACAATATTCGTTGTGCAATTATTCACTATCGTATGGTAATACTCCGGCGCGTCATGCAACTGATTCGCACGCGTCATAATACTGACGAACAGCTCCTGCATCGCCTGTTTTGATGGCATGTTTGCCGGATAAATATAGAGCTCATGTTTACGATGATTGGCACGCAGTTTAATAACATCACGCTCATCGGCAATCACATACATCAGCTCGAATTGTCGTAATAGCCCCAGAAAAGGAGAGAAGCGCTCCCCTTCCTCTTTGCGCACCTCTACGGAGACGCTTACGAACTGACTGGTGGCCGGATCATCTTCACCCTTAAACTCAAAACTTAAAAATGTATGCGCCACTCCTTGCCAGCTAGATAATGGTTCGATAATAAAATAGACCTTCTTGATCAAATCCAGATTGTACTGTCGATCCTCCCATACTGGCGTAAAGATTCCTGCAGATTCATATTGGAAGTTGCGTACATTTTTAATATGAACGAGCTGCCCATCTAACTGGGCCTTTGCCAATCGTGACTGATCAATTGACCAGTTTCTGTTATTGTCCGGCGCGGTTGATAACAATAACACACCATATACAAGCATGCCGAGAATAAACACTGCCATGAGGACCAGAATAAAATGTTTACTTGATACCCTTAATTTCATCCGCGATGGTTCTTAGTGGAATTTTGAGCACTCTGGACTTGTCTTTCATCCGCTAACTGGAAGTGCAAGCCCGAGCTTAACTGATTCATTTCAGCTTGTCCCTTATACTGAGTACGTACCCGTTCAGCTGAACCCCATGGTGGGATTACTTAACGCCAGAACCTATAAGATCCACTAGTTTTTCATCCCCACATACCCCCTCTTCATCTACCTGACCGGCCTCAACCTGTTCACCTACTGAAAATGTGGATGGTTTGTTCAATTGTGCCAGCCCCATCACCATGTAAAACACGGCATACCGAACCCGCAGATATCGTTTAATGATCACTGATCAACCGCGTACAGTATCCGCATTCCCTGGTTCCCATTATAGGTGGCCTCTTACACCCGTCATTCACTTGCTTAAAGACATGGAGCTTACTTGATCCCCTGTCGTGGACTCTAAGCGTGAGCCTCTTCCTGGGGCAGATGCCCCACCTTCACCAATATCAGGGTTTCTTCCTCAACACGTGGAAAATGTTTACTCATGTGCGGGCTGCGCAACCAACTAACTGCCGGATATTCACCGTGCTCATCGATAAACCGCCCCGACAGGACGACAATTTCCTCACCACCCCAATGCGTGTGCGGCTGGAATACTTCATTCTCCGGCCAGAACACCAGGGCCGCGCTCTCACCCTCAAAATTATGTAAAGATAAAACACGCAGGTTGCCGATACCTGCCTGCCAATGCTGGTCTTCAGGGCGAATCACCACTCGTTCGGTGTCATTCGACTGAAACTGATCGAGCTTGACGAATAACTCGCATCCCTCTTTTGAAAATGGCTTGTGCCGTGAACCCGGTGGATTACGAATATAGGTGCCAGCAGGATAATCTCCGTATTCATCCGAAAACACACCATCAAGAACATATAACTCCTCGCCGCGTGTATGCATATGTTCCGGAAATGAAGAGCCCGGTACAAAACGAACAAAACTCGTCGTATGTCCTGACTCTTCCGCTTCACGCTCCAGGTGAATACGTGAAACCCCGTCAGCCGGGCTCGTTACCCATGATGCTTCCTCGGACACGACATTAACAGCCCGGGAGAAGTCCATATTAAGCAGGAAGGGGTTACTCATAGTTAATAAAATCGTGACACATTCTTAAGTAAATGGGGCCTGTCCCCGATTGATAGGTCAATTTGTTTTTAGCGCCCCTTGTCTTGCTTCATATACGCCTTGGGTGGCAGACCAT
>JAPHTU010000242.1 GCA_026196145.1 Gammaproteobacteria bacterium | reverse complement strand
ATCCAAGCTCGCACTGTTGGTGATCTTGCGTCTGTTGGTGTTGCTGTTTCCCCATGCCGAGACTTATCAGTTGCTACTGGTACTGGGAATACTGGGTGTCGTGACGGGTGAACTGGCGGCCTGGCGAAGTCGGGACCTGGCACGAATGCTGGCGTATTCCTCAATCGGTCAACTGGGTGTTATATTTATCGCATTCTCTATTCCCGGTGAGGCCGGTATCGTTGGCGGCCTGGCAGTTGCTATACATCATATGTTGGTCAAGCCGGCGCTTTTTCTGCTGGCACACCGCTGGGGGGGATCTATTGCCGGATTGGTTGGTGCAGCCAGCAAGTCTCCGCTTGCCGCCGCAATATTTGTGTTGCTGGCATTGTCACTGATCGGTGTGCCGCCCTTGCCCGGATTCTGGGCAAAGTTACTGGTACTGACACCCCTGTTGGCACAGGGTGCCAGTCTGCAGTTACTGGGCGTGGCAGTCATTCTGGCTGGTGTGGTACTCGAGGCCGGTTACCTGTTCCGGGTGGTAAGCCAGCTGTATAAACGCGAGGTGCCTGCGTCGCAGTCTGAAATTGCCCCCCATACCACGCTCAATTTGACAGCGGCAGGAATTCTGTCTGTCGTGCTATTGGCAGGACTGGGAATGCTGCCGCAAGTGAGTGCACAGCTGCATGATATGGCGAGCCAGGTGGCAAATGTGGACCTGTACATCAAGACGGTCAATCCGCTTGCGCTGGTCAAGGGGGCGGCGTCATGAGCCTGCTGGACAAGTTACTGATACTGTCATTGCTGACTGTTGTACTCGCCCTGTTCATGGGCAACAGGAAAATGGCGGGTTGGTCGGTAACGGTTGTTTATGCCGGTCAGCTTGTCGCCTTATGGATGATGTCAGGGTTGGGCTATGGAGAGATAAGTGAAATCCGTTCCGCAGTAGAATTGACCATCTGGCAATACCGGTTGCATTGGCAATTTGATGCCTTGTCGTGGTTTTTTGCATTCATCACCGTAGCAGCCGCCATGCTGGCCAGCTGGTTTTCAGCCGGCGGTTGGGCGCAGGCTTACCGGGAGCAGGGAGGCAGTATTCGGCTGTTTAATGTTGCCCTGGCATTGAATGTACTCGGTATGCTGGTATTACTGGCGAGTGGTGAATTGCTGTCTTTGTTTATTGGTTGGGAACTGGTCAGCTGGGCAACCTTCATGTTGCTGGCGCTGGGCTCAATGCGTTACGCCATGCATTATCTCGTCTATGCCATTGTCGGGGCTGTAGTAATCCTGGCGGCAATGCTGATGACCTATGTGCAGGTGGGCAGTCTTGAATTCAATCAGGTTGCCGAAGCGGCAGCCGGACTGGACAACACCAGTATCTGGTGGATCGGCGGCTTGTTCGTTATCGGCTTTGGTATCAAGATGGCGTTGTTGCCTTTCCACCTGTGGCAGACCAAGGCCTATGCAGCGACACCCGGCCCAGGTGCGGCCTTCCTGGGGGCGATTTCATCACGCATGGGACTGTTTGCCATCGTGCTGATACTGGTGAAATTGATCGGCATCAGCCGCTTGCTGGAGATGCCAATCAGTTTTACCTTTCTCAGCGCCCGTGACCTGCTGGCCTGGGTAGCCGTGTTTACCATTATCTTTCCAACCTTAACTGCGTTACGTCAGCACGATGCAAGACGTTTGCTTGCCTGGCACGGCATCGGACAGGGCGGTTATATGCTACTGGGTATTGTGGTCGCCGATGACCTGGGTTCCGCCGGCGGCCTGATGCATGTATTTAATCACGCAACCTACCAGGCGGTATTGTTTATGTCGGTAACGGCGGTTGTCTATCGTACCGGCACCTCGGACCTGAATAAGCTGGGGGGCTTGTTCACGCGTATGCCACTGTCTTTCCTGGCCATGCTGATTGGTATTATTGGCCTTGCCGGTTTGCCACCCATGAACGGCTTTGTATCCAAGTGGCTGGTCTATCGCTCACTGATTATTGATGGCAGTCCCATGCTGTTCCTCGGTACGGTCATCGGTACCCTGGGCACGATTCTCAGTGTCTATAAACTTATTCACAATACCTTCCTGGGTCAGTTACGACTGGAACATGAGACAGTGGAAGAGGCGCCACTGAGCATGGTGCTGCCCATGATGCTGTTATCAGCGGTCATCTTTACTACCGGATTTTTCCCGGGCCTGGTACTGGGATGGGTTGCCAGCGTACAGGCGGCGGTTGGCTTACCGGTGCTGGCATACCACGCCGGTGGCATAGACAGTGCGAACGGAGGACTGGACATGATCTGGGTGGTTTCGGTGCTGCTGGCCGGTTTTGCTATCGCGACATTGATCTTTTTCTCCGGCGGTCGCAGCAGGCGCGTGCACCAGCTGGATAACTATGCCGGCGGCCATTTCCTGACGGCGGATACACGCTACCAGTACAGCGATAACTTCTATCCCGGCCTGATGCATCTGATTGGCCCCTGGTATCGCAGTAGTTTCAAAAGGATGGAACAGGGACTGGTTTCCATGCTGGATTTCCTGTCGATGCTGGCAAGCGGCTGGCATCGTCATGGACACCCGTCTTTTTATCTGTTGACGCTGGTCGTTGTTGTACTGTTTACGGTGGTGATGTGATGAGCCTGCAACATCTACTGACAGAACTGGTGTTAATGCCGATCATAGCCTTCGTGGTTGGGCTGTTTCTGGTGTTGATGATGCGCAAACTGGGTGCTCGTATTCAGCGTCGTGTTGGCCCGCCATTGCTACAGCCGTTGTATGACATTCTCAAGCTTTACGGTAAGCAGACCCAGATATCGCATGGCCTGATTCATGAAATCGGTATCGTCATGGCAGTGGGTGGCTATATTGCGGCAGAGACATTCCTGCCGGTACCTGGCATGAATGGTATTGCTGACAAGGGCGGGCTGGTGACTCTGGCCTATATCATGATGGTGCCATCGCTGGGATTGGCGATGGGTGTCGGCCAATGTGCCAACCCGAATGGCTCGATTGGTATCTCACGTGCACTGACAGCGATGTTTGCCTACGATATTCCGTTTATCCTGGTGATCTTTGGCGTAGCCTATCAATACGGCACCACCAGCCTCACCGATGTGATTGCCATACAGCAACAACAGGGTATGGCCGGTTGGGGTGTTGTGCAGATGCCATTGCTGTTTATTGCCGGACTCATCGCGCTACCCGCCATGATGGGCAAGCATCCCTTCGAAATCTATGTGGCGCCTGCCGAGATCGCTACCGGGCCAATGGTTGAAATGGGCGGAAAGTTTCTGGGCGGCCTGTTTATTATGCAGTGTTTTCAGTACTACACCATCAGCGTGTTGTTTGTGACCCTGTTTCTCGGTGGCGGAGAAAACTGGCTAACCTTCCTGATCAAGGTATTCGCCGTTGCCGCAATACCGCTATCCATCGCTTATGTCTTCCCGCGTTACCGTACCGAGGATGTACTTCGCATGATGTGGAAATGGCCGGTGATACTTGGCTTGCTAGGCCTGGCATTGGTGATGGGTTGAAGAGGGTGTTATGAAGAGAAAGGATATTTCAATCCCGGTAGAGCAGCCTAAACGCAGCAACCCGCTGGCGAATGTGTTTGACGAGTTGATGGATTTCTGTCGCTCGCGTTCCATGTTTATGCTGCATTACTGTACCGGTTGCGGTGCCATCGAGTTACCGCCTGCCATGACCTCGCGTTTCGACATGGAACGCCTGGGTATCCAGCCCATGGTGACGCCACGCCAGGCAGATATCCTTTTGATTACCGGCTACGTTTCGATCAAGACCCTGAAGCGCGTCATCATGACTTATGAACAAATGGCATCACCCAAGTATGTCGTCGGTATTTGTTCGTGTACGGTCAACGGCGGTATGTACTGGCAAAGTTACGCCACTGCCAAGGTGCTCAAGGATTACCTGCCGGTTGATATTTATATCGCCGGTTGTATGCCACGGCCGGAGGCAGTAATAGAAGGACTGCGGGAACTGATGTCTGACATCAAACAGGGCAAGGCAAACTCATGGCAGCGCTATTATAAAAATTATGATTATTACCTGGGCAACCAGCAGAAACTGTTTGGTGATAACTGGCAAACGCCGACGGATATCATTGCAGAAGCAAGGCACTATAACCTGATATCTGAACAGACAGAGGGTAAACATACCGCAGTGCTGCAGCAGCACCAGAAACCACTCGAGGCATTCGAGGCACGCCTTAAACATCAACAGGGGCAAGCCCGTGAACAGTGAAATCGAACCACGGCTGGATAAACTACTGGCCGGCATGGATGACGTGCGAGTAAAGCTGATCAGGCCGCGACGTATACGGATAGATGTACCATCCGAGTCCCTGCCGACCCTGCTCGAGTTACTGCAGGGCAAGGCCAGCTATGTGCACCTGTCAGCAATTTCCTGCGTGGACTGGATAGACAACGGTGAATTTGAGCTGGTCTACCATGTCTGGTCCTATGAAAGCCAGTCACTGGTTTCCGCACATACGCGTATCCCGCGTGATCCCGGTGTCTACCTGTCTATCTATGACCTGTACCAGCCGGCGGCCTTCTTTGAGCGTGATATTCATGAAATGTACGGCGTGTTTTTCGAGGGTAGCCCGGACATGGAAAAATTCATCCTTACCGAATGGGATGGCCCGCCGCCGATGCGTAAGGAATTTAACTCCGAGGAATTTGTGAACCAGAACTTCACCTGGGAGGAATACCGACCCGAGTGGCTGGAAGAGATAGAGGCTGAAGGCGGTGGCATCGTTAAGCCCGCATCTCACGCAAGGCGGTAATCGTATGGATAGCATATTCATTCAACATTTGAGATACATGCCATCGGTATCTAACTTATCAAGCGTAGAAATACCTATTCCGGTTCTAGCTTGGCCGCTTCGGACATCGTGTCCTCTTGCGGCATTCGTCCGTCCATGGACATCTTCTGGCGCGCCTGTACTTGTACTTCATTCAAGTTGTAGCAATGACTACAACTTTCATTCCAGTACGGCGTTCAGACACACCAGCCCTGCGCTATATTCCGGAATCCCTGCGCGAGATACGGGCTTACGGCCGGAGGATGTCCGCTGATGCGTGCAGAAAATTACGAATCGATCAGTCATCCGCCCAGTAACGAGTTCGAACTGAACTTTGGACCGAACCACCCGGGTATCGAGGGCAACTATGCCTTTCGGGTCAAGGTCAACGGTGACCAGGTGCTGGAGGCAAAGGCCGATGCCGGTTACCTGCATCGTGGATTTGAAAAACTCATGGAAGGGCGACTGTGGATTCAGAACCTGGCACTGGTACCACGAATCTGTGTGCCGGACCCGGTGCCAATGGAGGTCTGCTATTCGCAGGCGGTTGAAGACCTGTGCGGCTTGCAGGCCCCGGAGCGCGCGCAATGGTTGCGTGTTATGCAGCTGGAGATGTCACGTATCGCGGCACATTTATTTGCCTTTGGTGGTCATGCCGCAACAACCGGTATGTATACGCCCAGCTTCTGGGGCGTGGCTGATCGTGACCTGATGCTGGACCGTTTTGAGGAACTTACCGGTGGCCGTGTCTATAGCATCTACAATATACCCGGCGGTGTGCGGCGTGATGTGCCCGACGGTTTCCTGGACCGACTGGCCAGTCTGCTGGATTACCTGGAATCTCGTCTGGCAGACTATGACAACCTGTTCTTTCGTAACCAGGTATTTATTCGGCGTGCACGTGATATTGGCGTGCTGACCCAGGCCAAGGCATTGAAGTGGGGTGTCACGGGCCCCAATTTGCGTGCAACCGGCCTGGCATTCGATGTGCGTCGTGATGATCCTTACCTGGTCTATGACCAGATTGAATTTGATGTCGTCACCGAGGAGGGTGGGGACTGCCTGGCCCGAAACCTGGTGCGTCGTGGTGAGTTACAGCAGAGTATCCGCATTCTAAGACAGGTGACCGCCCGCCTGCCGGATATCGAGGGGCCGGTACGCGCCCCGATACCGAATCCGCTGGCCTGGAATGTACCCGCAGGGGAGACATATACACGGGTTGAATCATCCAAGGGCGAATTGGCGTATTACGTTGTTTCTACTGGTGGCGACAAACCCTATCGGGTTCATGTGCGTGGGCCGTCCAGTATGCACGCGGTACAGGTGCTGGAAAAACTGGCTATCGGTGCGCGCCTCGAAGATATCGCGCAAATCATGTTTTCACTGGATGCCTGCCCGCCGGAGGTGGATCGATGACCTTTGAAAGTACCTTTGGATTGTCTGGACATGTCTGATATCGAGCACAAGGACCGCGGCAGCCTGGTTGGGCCGCTCAAGGCACTGGCCTTTCTCGGCCGGGAGCCGGTGACCGAGGCATTGGGACCACGGCCGGCGGCAGCGAATTATCGTGGCTTTCATGTCAATGACTGGGAACTATGTATTGGTTGCAGTACCTGTCAGAAGGT
>JAPHTU010000188.1 GCA_026196145.1 Gammaproteobacteria bacterium | reverse complement strand
TTGAGGCGCTGATAAGGTGGCAGCACCCGGATGGCGTGGTGAGGTATCCGGATTCTTTCATCCACATGGCTGAACAGTCAGGATTGATTATACCTGTTGGTAACTGGGTTATTAACGAGGCATGCCAACAAATCAGGGAGTGGAATCAAACAGGTTCTAATCCAATCGGGGTCCATGTCAATGTTTCAGCAGAGCAATTCAGAGGGGGAGGTCTTGCTGCCTATCTTTCCTCCGCGTTGCGGGATACGGGTATTAACCCCGGGTTGTTATCACTGGAATTAACCGAGAGCTGCCTGATGACAAATGCGGAAGAGAGCATTGGATTGATGAGTGAGATAAAGGAGCTCGGCGTCAGTTTATCGATTGATGATTTTGGGACCGGCTATTCCTCCCTGAGTTATCTTAAGCGCTTCCCGATCGACCAGATAAAGATAGACCGTTCGTTTGTCAGTAATATTCACAATAATGATGATGGCGATAAATTAATTGTCATGACCTTGATCACGTTGGCAAACGGCCTGTCTCTTGACGTGGTGGCGGAGGGAGTGGAGCTCATGGAGCAATTTAGTATGCTTGCCAGTTTCCGGTGTAATAAATGTCAGGGTTTTTTGTTCTCCAAATCCATGAGAGGGGAGGATATTCCCGAGTTTGTGAGCCAATGGGCAGGCCCACCTGGGTAATAATTGTGTTGTACGTGGCTGCATTCATTCTGAGGCAGGCAGTTCAGTATGTCAGGATACGCATCAATATCATGCCTGAAAAGCGCTCGCTGTCGGAGCTACTTTATCAACGACTAACCTGAACAGAGCTATGTGGTTACTGCGTCTTGCATTATTCATATTTATTGTTATTGATTGCGGTCAGGTGCGCGCACTCGATTATGAAGTGATTGATGCGGTAAGTGGGGATGGTGCGCCACTAACCATAGGTAAAATCAAAATCCTGTCTGTACATCGATTGTTTACCACTTCGATCAATGGCCAGGATATGGTCGAGCTCTCGGGGCTGGCATGGAGCGAGGATGACAATATTCTGTATGCACTGAGTGATCATGGTGCGCTGTTTCATTTCCGTCCGCTGTTCGATGACAAGGGCCTGAGTGATATCAAATTACTCAATGCCTATCCGCTGAAAGATGCTTCCGGCAAGTCGCCCGGTTATCCCTGGGGCGACAGTGAGGGTCTGTATCTGAGAAATGGTAGTAACGGAAAACCAGGTGATGATGAATTATTGATATCGTTTGAGCTCAAGCCGCGTCTGCAGTGGCATCAGCCGGACGGTCGTTTTATCCGGAAGGAGGGCCTGCCCGACTGGATGGAAGACAGGTCCAGTTATCATCGGCGACACAAGGCGCTGGAGTCTGTTGCCATCCATCCGGAATACGGGGTGATCACCACACCGGAATATCCGATGGCAGGTGCTGATTGGGCATTACTCACGTTGTATCGTGCCAATGGTGATGAAATGGTCGCACCCCGTGACACCACGGAGGATATGGCAGTATGCGCGATAGAAGTGATGCCGGATGGTGGGCTGCTGGTACTTGAAAGAAGGCACAGGTTGTTGGCACCAACATGGACAGCAGTGCTGGCTAAACTTTCTCCTGAGCAGGGCGACCATTTTCGTCGAGAAGAAATTGCGCGCATGCAAATTGGCGGCAAAATGCCTGTTGATAATTATGAGGGCTTAACCCGTCACGTTGATAATCGCTATTTTATGATTAGTGATAATAATGAACATTTTACGCAGCGAACCTTGCTGGTCTATTTTGAGTTGCTGCCCTGAGGAGTATGCAGGCTAACCGTGTTCATCAAGCCATTTAAGCAGGGCGTCCTGTATCCGCGTACCAGTCAGTTTGTGAATATCCTTGTGGTTCTGCAGACTGATGACAATGTAGCGTTTACCGGTAGCACTATGGAAAACACCCGCCATGGAGCGGACATGGTCGATGAGGCCTGTCTTGATATGCATGTTGCCTTTCAGTTCCCCGTCCATGAAACGGTTTTTACCGGTGCCGTCGCGGCTCAGTATTGACAGGGAGCTTAACATCTCGGGCATCCATGGGCTGCGCCACTGGTTTCTGGCAAGCTGGTTGAGCGTATTGACGTTCACCCTGGCGTCACGCGAAAGCCCGGAACCGTTATCAATAATAAAACCGGTGGTATCAATCCCCTCTGAGTGCATCCATTTTTTTATCGCCTTGCGACCCTTCTCCAGTGTGCCGGGTTCGCCTTCGGATTGGCTGCCAATCGTCAACAGTAATTGCTTGGTCATGACATTGTTGCTGTGTTTATTGATGAGTCGAATGATGTCTGCCAGAGGTTTTGAGTGATGCAC
>JAPHTU010000234.1 GCA_026196145.1 Gammaproteobacteria bacterium | reverse complement strand
CCTGGTAGCCTGAACCCAGATCGGTCATACCAAACGGGCTGGCATCTGCCTGGGCAACCGGCATAGTCGCCAGTGAGGTCAAAACAGCCGTACCAATAGCAGCGGCCAGGGGTTTTACTGAACTTTTCTTGTACATCTTTCTCTTCTCCGTTTAAAGATTATGAATTCAAGCTTATCGATTAAAGATCTAACTACTTGGAACTCTCACCTACGCAGTTAGTTCCCGGTATAAATTTTGTTTGTGCGACTGCTTCGACGCAGCACGATTATAAAAGTTCCATATAAATTCGCCACACTCCTCAGAAACAGGCCAGTGCCAGTTGTTAATCCAGTAGCGGCAAAACAGGGAAGCTTATCGCTATCTTATTGAATTAAATCAACTTTTCACCATCTTATACAGTGTGCTGTAATCGGTTTTACCCGTACCAAGCAGCGGAATTGTTTCCACATGGACGATATCCTTAGGTACGGCAAGCTCACCAATACCCTGGGCCTTTGCACCGAACGTTAGCGTGCGTCGGTCTGCGGCGGGCTCTGTGGTAAATAACACCAGCTTTTCGCCCTTCTTGCTATCAGGCTGACTGACCACTGCATGTTCACGGGCAGGCCAGCATGATTTGGCCAGCTGCTCAACAACGGTGAGCGACACCATTTCACCAGCTATCTTTGCGAAGCGCTTGGCCCTGCCCTGTATGGTAATAAACTGAAGCTCATCAACACTGACAATATCGCCCGTGTCATACCAGCCTTCACCAATCTCAGCCACTGGTGGCTGCAGAATCTCGGGGGCATCAGGCATTAGATACCCCTTCATGATATTGGGACCCTTGACCAGTAAACGCCCGCCATCCTCGATACCCTCTACCGGTTCCAGGTGATACTCAATACCAGGCAATAGCCGGCCTACCGATCCGTTCTTGTAGTAGATCGGCGTATTAATCGAGACCACCGGACTGGTTTCTGTTGCGCCATATCCTTCCAGGATGCGCAAACCAAATTTTTCAAACCACAGTTGACGTGTCTGCTTCTGCAATTTTTCGGCGCCCGCGATAACCAGCCTGGCTTCATGAAAATCATAAGGATGAGCCTTCCGGGCATAACCTTCCAGAAACGTATTGGTACCAAACAGAATGGTTGCGCGTACATCGTAGGCCAGCTCGGGGATAACGTTGTAATGTAACGGTGACGGATATAAAAACAGGTGCATTCCGGTGGTCAGTGGCAACACCATGCCCGCCATTAAACCAAATGAATGAAATAATGGCATGGCATTGAGCATGACATCATCAGAGGTAAAATTAATGATGGCATTCAACTGGCGACGGTTTGCCATTAAATTACAATGAGACAGCACCACGCCCTTGGGTTCGCCTTCAGAACCCGAAGTAAACAGGATGACAGCTGCATTCTCGGGATTCTTGTCCGCTTTGCTTAGCGACAAGGCCAGCGACGGCATCCATGAACTAACCAGTGCCTTCAATTTTATGAATATACCAATATCCTGCCGTATGTCTTCCAGGTAGAGAACGTAGACTTCATTTGACAAATCATGAACGATTTCCTGCAAACCGGCAGCCTCAACAAACTGGCGAGAGGTTATCAGTTGTTTCAGGCCGGCTGTTCTTACAGCCGACAAAATACCTTTTATCCCCATGGTGTAATTGATCATCGTGGGGGTTTTACCCAGCCAGTGCAGTCCCAGGAAGGCTGCAACCATTGCAATGGTATTTGGCAGCATTAAGGCAACATTCTGCTGCTGCGGGGCAATGCGTGGTTTGAGTCCTCCGGCCAGTGCTGAAACAGCCCTCAGTAACTTGTTATAGGACAATGGCTGTCGTTTGATATCTTCAATAACAATATGGCCACCACCATGTATGGTGCGCGCATCAAGCAGGGTTTTTAGCAGGACAGTACGACGTTCACCGTCCTGAAACACCATGTCACGCATGATATCCGACAGCACCTGCCCTACCTGCTCACGACGCAGGGCTCCCTTGATAGCGGGATCGACATGAATCTTGCGCGGCGGCTGTATACTGATACGTATTGTCGGAAACCAGCGCTGCCTGATCACACCTTCCAGGCGCGAGAAACGTGAATACTGCGGCCCATCAAGATATACCGGCAAGATATTCGCACCCGTCTTGTCGGCTACCAGTGCAGGGCCGTGATAAACCTTCATCAATGCGCCGGTAACGGTGATCCTGCCTTCCGGAAATATCACCACAGGCACGTCACTCTCAATCGTCCTGATCAGGCTTTTGACATATAAGGGGTTGGTTGGATCAATAGTCACGTAACGGACAGGCCATATGAACAGCCTCACCCACCAGTACTGTGCCATATAGGTATTGATCACAAACAAGGGAATCTTTGGCAGGAATATACCCAGCAGGATGCCATCAAGAAATGACACATGATTGGCGATAATCAGTACCCGCGAACCGGCATTGTGGTAGTTTTCAATGCCCTCCACCCTGACCCGGAACAGAATCTTCGCCAGCACACGAAAAATCAAACGTAATATATGTGCAACAATGGTCTTCATTCTTTTCCCGCCAGGCCGTAGATAAACTGATCAACCAGCAAATCTGTCATGTCATGGATCGGTACATCTCTGTGATCCAGCTTATCACTCAATGACAACATACAAATACCATGAACCCCACCCCAAAGTGCCCTTGCCTGTGTTTCCACCAGCGCATGATCAGCCTGCTGTAACTTCCCCAGTTCCTTCTCCACCAGCATCAACATGGCCTTGGAGACTCGCATATATTCATCATAAACCGTAGAGCGTATCGCCGAGGCATGTTCATATACCAGGCGCCAACGGTTCTCATGCTCCTGTG
>JAPHTU010000083.1 GCA_026196145.1 Gammaproteobacteria bacterium | reverse complement strand
CGCTGTAGCTCCTGTGCAAGGATATTAAGCAGTATTTCAGAATCGGAATCCGTATTGAGATGTCGCATTTCATCGACAAACAGCTCACGCTTGAGTTCTGCCGCATTGGTCAAGTTACCGTTATGTGCCAGGGTAATACCGTAAGGTGAGTTGACATAGAAGGGCTGCGCCTCTGCGGAGCTGTCACAACCGGCAGTTGGATAACGTACATGCCCTATGCCCATGTTGCCGCGCAGTTCCAGCATATGCTGGGTCTGGAATACATCTCTGACCAGACCATTGCTTTTGCGTAAATGCAAACGATCATTCTCTGCCGTTACAATACCGGCAGCATCCTGACCACGGTGCTGTAATACCGTCAGGGCGTCATACAGGCTCTGATTGACCGCAGAATGCGCAACAATACCGACTATCCCACACATAATCTGTTATTTAACCTGGCATGACATGCCGAATGTTGACTAGATATTGGTTACAGGTAATAAGGAAGCGCCTGACTTGGCAGGAGCTGAAGGGGCTTTCGCATCATCAACTGCAGCCGGACTGGATTCGATCGGCTTGGCGCCACGATTAAAATCGAAATTTTCTGCTATCTGTTCAGGCAAATAGGCCTTGTACAGAACCACCTTCTCCTGAAATAGTGGCAAGAAGTATGACTGTTTCCACCATGGGTCCTGAGGGATTGGTGTCAAACCAGCCAGTATCACAATCAAGGCAACGACCAGTACACCCCGTAAAGCACCAAATACCGCACCCAGCGTCCGGTCTGTGCCGGAGAACCCGGTTTTTTCTACCAGTTGGCCGATGATGTAGTTGACCAGGGCGCCGACAATCAAGGTGGAAATAAACAGGATTAGCCCGGCGATGCCCAGTCGTAGTGACGGCACGTCAACCAGTTCGACCAGATAGCTGGACACAAATGGCGTGTATTTCAGTGATACCCAGATTGCCAACACCCAGGTTGCGAGTGACACAGCTTCTTTAATAAACCCTCTGATAAGACTAATCAGGGTAGACAGGATTATGATGGCGAGAACAGCGAAATCAGCCCAGTTCAGTTCCATTTGATCTATACCAGCTAAACAGGTGTCAGGAGGCGTCGGATTTTAGCAAACACATGAGGCCATGTCTCAAGTGACGTAGAAAATAATTCCAAATACCCTCATGTCAGGCAACACAGTGGCTGATTCAGGCATTGAAATACAGGATAGGCCACATAATCTGCGCAGGTGGGTTTTGTGTCATGGATACGTCACCACGATGCCTTCCAGCTGCATTTTTTTCTTCAGTGCGGTCAGGGTATTTTCCGACCTGCTGCGCGTGGTTTCAGGGCCTACCCTGACGCGGTGTGAAGGCTTGCCATTCTTGTCAAATGATTCAACAAATGCGGCAAATCCCTGTTTTCTAATCCTGTTTCGCAGGCTAATAGCACTCTCACGACTGGAAAAACTGCCCACCTGTACTACCCAGGCAGTTACCATTGACGGCCCCGGCAGAGGGGGTGGCGGGGCTGTCTTTGCTACCACTTTCGGCTTCACAGGTTTTCTGGGTTCTACGGGCTTTTCAGGTTTTTTTACCTCGGACTTCCTCAAGTCCGTGCCCTGCTGACCTACTATTTCTTCTGGCGACTCAATCGGCTTGATTATCTCAGCCAGTTCATCATCGAGTATGGAGGTCCGCCCCTCGGCTTCAATGGCATCGCTATCCGGGGCCTTATCCGTATCTACTGATCCCGGCATACGGACTTGAGGGGGTGCAAGCGGCGCAATACTGGAAGAAAAATCCACTTCAGGTTGCGGCGGAATTTCAATACGAATCTTTTCAAACTCGGTATAGCGCCCACCATCCAGTATGCTTGGCAAGAAAATAATACCAAGGGAAATAATAACCGCAGCGCCAACCAGACGTTGTTTTAGTTGATCATCCACTACAAATAACTCTCGTGTTCACCTGTTCATTATACATGCAGTGCGGCCCTTACCTCACTAACCGTAAAAAACGATCCCAGAACAATTATATGGTCTTGCTCGCCCGCATCCTGTTGCGCGTCAGTGATAGCCAGATCTATTTTGGGGATTTGTCTTACCGGGGTGCCTGGCCGGCATTCCGTTATTGCATCAGCCAATGTGCGCGCTGAATGTCCCAGGCCATTCGACATTTCTGTGACATACCAGACACTGATTTCATCCATTAACGGCGTTATAAATGCCAATGGATCACGATTGCGCTGCAATGCCAGTATAGCGATCCAGCGACCAGCGGCGTTCGCACTGCCTATAATCCTGGATAACGCCTGAGCTGCCGCTGGATTATGCGCCACATCCAGATAGATGTCGGGATGCTCCCGGATTTTTTCAAAGCGACCGGCCAATCCAGTGTTCAGCAGTGCAGAACGAATAGCAGTTTCATCCACTGGTAATCGTAATGCCAGACGGTTGACGGCACATATGGCAGCGGCGGCATTCTTTAGTTGATGTCGCCCGGGAAGGCCAGGCAACGGCAAGTGCCAATATGATTTACTACTATCAGAGTAATCCCAGCTATCTTTATCAAGCGCGATAACTAAATCGCGACCCAAACGATACTCCACTGCGCCGATTTCCTGTGCCTGCGCGTATAGAGATGTCGGCATATCAGTGTCTGCCAGGATCAGTGGTCGATCCTTTCGTGCAATTCCTGCCTTTTCAACAGCAATATCTTCCAGATTGTCCCCTAACCATTCCATATGATCCATCGAGATATTAGTAATAAGGGCAACGTCATGTTCAAGTATATTGACTGCATCCAGACGACCGCCAAGACCAACTTCCAGTATCAACACGTCGGGTGATTCTTCAGCCGCGATATATAGCGCGGCCAATGTGCCAAACTCAAAATAACTCAGGCTGATATCGGCCCTGGCTGCCTGAATCACCTCAAAGGCATCTGTCAGTTGCTGGTCTGTTACATTATCTCCTGCGATGCGAATACGCTCGTTATACTGATCAATATGCGGGGATGTATAGACAACAGGCCTGTAACCAGCCTGAAGATACATTGCTTCAAGAAATGCGATCGTTGAGCCCTTACCATTGGTACCACCAACAACGATAATCGGGCACTTAATCGCTGATTCATCTGACAGCATGCATTGCCAGACTGTCCGCACGCGATCAAGGCCTAGCTCAATGCTGCTGGGGTGCAGGTTCTCCTGATATTGGAGCCATTCGGATAGCGACCAACCAGATTTCATGGGGCCCCGATAGAATGGAAAAGACTTAATGCTTTGAATGTAACAGTTTAAGCAGGTTGGCAATCGTATCGCGCATTTCAAGGCGATTAACGACCATATCGATAGCACCATGCTCAAGCAGGAATTCACTACGCTGAAAACCCTCGGGCAGGGTTTCGCGAACGGTTTGCTGAATAACTCGGGGACCCGCAAATCCGATCAGCGCCTTGGGCTCCGCGATATGAATATCACCGAGCATAGCCAGGCTTGCCGATACGCCACCCATGGTCGGGTCGGTCAATACAGAAATAAACGGGATACCACGCTCTGACAATTTAGCTAGCGCTGCGCTGGTTTTGGCCATCTGTAGCAGTGAAAACAGTGCTTCTTGCATACGTGCGCCACCGCTTGCTGAAAAGCATATAAGGGGACGATCTTCCTGTAT
>JAPHTU010000353.1 GCA_026196145.1 Gammaproteobacteria bacterium | reverse complement strand
TTCGTTGGACTGCCTGGCGGTATCGATGGCCTGATTCACCTGTCCGACATTTCCTGGAATATTCCTGGAGAAGAGGCCGTTCGTAACTACAAGAAGGGTCAGGAAATCGAGGCCGTGGTACTGGCTGTTGATTCAGAACGTGAGCGTATTTCCCTGGGCATCAAGCAAATGGATCAGGATCCTTTCTCCAACTTTGTTGCAGCCAATCCAAAAGGCAGCATAGTCAAAGGTACTGTTACAGAAATTGATGCGAAGGCAGCAACTATCGATCTGGGTGATGGTATCGAAGGTCAACTACGGGTTTCCGAGATCTCACGTGATCGTGTTGAAGACATTCGTAATGAACTGAAAGTTGGTGATGAGGTTGAAGCCAAATTTACCGGCGTTGATCGCAAGAACCGTGCTATATCACTTTCTATCAAGGCGATGGAAGCCGATGAGGAAAGTGAAGCCATGAAGGAGTATGGTTCTTCATCTGCAGCCGCAGGCACAGCCAGCCTGGGTGATTTGCTGAAAGAACAGATGGAAGGAAATAAAGAATAAAAGCTGGTAGTATCGTGCAGGCTGTTGGCATTTGCCGGTAGCCTGCACGATCAGCTGACAATCATATCCAGCCTTGGGAGGGGAAGGTTTGACCAAGTCAGAACTTATTGAAAATCTATCGGCCAAGCTGAATCATCTGGCTTATCGTGATATTGAGTTATCAGTTAAAAGCCTGCTGGAGATGATGAGCCAGTCGCTTTCGAATGGTGATCGCATCGAGATTCGTGGATTCGGCAGCTTTTCATTGCATCATCGCCCGGCACGCGTAGGGCGGAATCCCAAGACCGGCGAGTCCGTTGCATTGCCTGCCAAATATGTTCCGCATTTCAAACCTGGCAAGGAATTGCGCGAACGGGTTGATGAAGGCATGCACCAGGAAATGCTTAAGCGTGCCAACAATGAGTAATTTCCGCTGTCTGGTCGATTGACCACGTAGCGTCTTCAGCTTTGCTGCCAGCCCGCATATCTCACCAGGCGGCATGATATTTTCATAATGTTGTGCAATGATCTGGCAATGCAAAAATTATCAAAATACATATTGTTTGTTGATGAGCCTATCCCGGTAAGGTACACGGGCTAGATGACTGACCTTAATTCCATATTTCTCCTGCTGCTACCCGTGGCCGCCGCTTCAGGCTGGTACGCGGCGCATCGAAGCGCCAAACGTTCCGGCGGCTCGGTTTCCAGTCAATTCAATACTGAATACTTCAAGGGGCTGAACTACCTGTTGAATGAACAGCAGGACAAGGCCATCGAGGTCTTCCTGCGTATGGCCGAGGTCGACAAGGACACGGTAGAGACCCATTTTGCATTGGGTAATCTGTTCCGTAAGCGTGGCGAGGTCGATCGGGCTATCCGTATACATCAAAGCCTGATTGCGAGGGAAAACCTTAGCGATGGGCAGCGTGCCCAGGCCCTGCTTGCCCTGGCGGAAGATTATATGCGCGCCGGGCTGCTGGACCGTGCCGAGGACCTGTTCAAGGAGATTATCCAGCGGCCCGGAAAACATGAGCGTGCGCTGGGTTATCTAATCGATATCTATGAGCAGGAAAAAGACTGGATCAGTGCAATTGAAGCGACCCGCGAGCTGAGTAATCAGACGGGAGAGAGTTTTGATAGCGTGATGGCCCAGTATTTTTGTGAGCTTGCCGAGCAAACCCGCGAGCGTGGTGACTACAGTGCGGTGATTCGTTACCTGGAACGCGCACTCAGTACGGACCCCGGTTGTGTACGGGCGAACCTGGTGTTTGGCCGCATCTATGAGGAAGACGGTGAATACGAAAAGGCGATCCAGGCCTATAAGAAGGTCGAAGACCAGGACATCGAATATATACCGGAAATTATCGATAACCTGCTTTCCTGCTATGCCCGTTTAGGCAAGCCTTACGAGGTGATGCCATACCTTTCAGACCTGGTTGAAAAGTCTACCGGCCTGTCCCCAATGCTGGCCCAGGCCGACCTGATACAGCGTCGTGATGGTGACGAAGCTGCAGAGCTGTACGTTACCGAACAATTGCGCCGTCGTCCCTCGGTTCGAGGTTTGGATAAGCTGATTGACGTACATTTATCCTACTGTGCCGAGAGTGCCCGCGATAACCTGATGATCCTCAGGGACCTGACGCAGAAGTTGCTGGAAAACAAACCCATTTACAACTGCGTGACCTGCGGTTTCAAAGGCCGTTCGTTGCATTGGCAGTGTCCCGGCTGTAAAAACTGGCATACCATGAAGCCGGTGCATGGGGTTGAGGGAGAGTAAAAAATGTCTGATCCCAAAGTCATCGTTGCGCTGGATTTTCCGGATATAATCACCGCAACCGAACTTGTTAATAAACTGGACCCTTCGCAATGCCGTTTGAAGGTGGGCAAGGAGTTATTTGTCAGGGGTGGGCCGCAGTTTGTTGAGTCGGTGCAGGGAAAAGGTTTTGATGTCTTTCTTGATCTTAAATTTCATGACATCCCCAATACGGTGGCCGCTGCCTGCCGTGCTGCGACGGACCTGGGCGTGTGGATGGTAAACGTACATGCCCTGGGTGGGCTGAAAATGATGCAGGCAGCAAAAGATGCCATTGCCGGACATAACCACAAGCCGTTGTTAATCGCGGTCACCATCCTGACCAGCATGGATAATGATGACCTGCAAGGTGTGGGCATCGCTGGTGAGCCAGCAGAGAATGTCGACCGCCTGGCGGCCCTTGCAGAGACCGCCGGTATAGACGGCGTCGTTTGTTCTGCACAGGAGGCCGGCAGACTGAGCCAATCGCGCAAAAAGGACTTTATCCTGGTGACGCCCGGTATACGTCCTGCCAATGCCGATGTAAACGATCAAAAACGTATCATGACACCGCAAAAAGCCATCCAGTCCGGTGCCAGTTACCTGGTGATCGGTCGACCCATTACGCAGGCAGCCGATCCACTCGTTGCACTCGAACAAATCAATAGAGACCTGACCAGCTGAATCCATGAGTAGTGAAGAAACTACCGCATTGCAACGTGCAGTCGGGTTTCTGGCGAGGCGTGAACACTCACAGCACGAACTAAGATGGAAGCTGTCCGGGCGTGATTACCCTGAAGAAGAAATAGAGGCAGCACTGCAACGTCTGATAGATAAAGGCCTGCAAAGTGATGAGCGTTTTACTCATGCCTATATCGAGTCACGATATCAGCGCGGTCACGGACCATATAAAATTGCAGCAGAATTAAAACAGCGTGGTGTCGATGAAATCCTGACCAACCAGATGGTTAATAGCGAGGATTTTGACTGGTTTGAACACGCGTTAAATGTTTATCAAAAAAAGTATGCGGGAAAACCGATTGCTGATTACAAGGATCAGGCCAGGCGTGCACGCTTCCTGCAGCAACGTGGATTTTCCAGCGAACAGATACAGCATGCGATTGATTTATCAACATAGAAAACGATATACGCCATATGTTGTGGTGCTATTCGTCCTGGGCTTTTTCTCATCGTATGCTATAGCTGAATCTGTTGTTGAGATTGAGAAAAAATATTACCTGGTCAGCGGTCAAACAGAAAAAGAAATAAGAAACGACCTGGATGAAAAAACCCCGATTCATGAGGGAGGGAAAAGCTATGATGCCTATACAAAATGGGATGTTACCTGGCGTTTTTGGTGGAATGAATCCACTGTGTCATGTGAAATCACAAAACTAACAACTAAAGTCGATATCAAATATACCTTACCAAAGCATGCTGCTGCAGAATCTCTCGGAACCAGATTGAAAAAACGATGGAAAACCTATCAAAAGGCCCTGATTAAACATGAAGAAGGCCATAAAGATTTCGGCATTAATGCGGCAAAGGGTATAGAAAATCGGATTATGACTATGGGCGCAAGAGCAAGCTGTGATCAGCTTGAAGAAGATGCCAACAAGATTGGCTATAGTGTTCTTGAAGAATACAAACTGCGTGAAAAAAATTATGACCGTGAAACAAATTATGGAATGAATGATGGCGCAATATTTCCCTAACCAGCATGATCATCTAACAAATGGATATAGAAATTAAACAGGCAGATATTACCAAGCTGGACGTCGACGCTATTGTTAATGCGGCCAATACATCACTGCTTGGCGGGGGAGGCGTGGATGGTGCGATACATAGAGCGGCCGGTCCGAGGTTGCTGGAGGAATGTATCGGGTTAAACGGTTGTGAAACAGGCAAGGCGAAAATAACCGGGGGTTATGAGCTGCCCGCGAAACATGTGATCCATACCGTAGGTCCGGTGTGGCGGGGTGGTAATAATAATGAGGATGAACTGCTGGCGTCATGCTATCGGGAAAGTATGCGGTTAGCTAATGAGCATGAGTTAAAGTCTATCGCCTTTCCCGCGATAAGCTGTGGCGTCTATGGATTCCCGATACAAAGAGCCAGCGAAATAGCAATTCGGGAAGTCATCAAGGCAGGAAACAGTGGCGCGATTGAGAAAGCTATATTCTCGTGCTTTAGTGGTGAAGTCGAGTCAGCTTTGAATAAAGCTCTTGAGAATGCTTAGGGAGATAGAGTCAGACTTGAATTCAATATGATTGTTGAGCGTGAATGAATGGTGCCGAGGAGAGGACTTGAACCTCCACGGGGTTGCCCCCACATGCACCTGAAGCATGCGTGTCTACCAATTTCACCACCTCGGCTCGAAGTGCGAAGGCCGCGCAATTTACCGACCCCATGCCATAATGTCAATGTTTAACACAGATACAGCCGGTCTCCGGTATGATGCGCCCCATGTCCAAGAAAATACATAAAGATCAACACGCCGAACGTGAAGCCAGAAGATATGAGCAGCCTATTGCCTCAAGGGAATTCCTGCTCGAGCGACTGAAGGAATCACATGGTCCATTGCTGTTCGAGCAGTTAACCGAGCTGCTGGACTATCATGATGAAACGCCGCAGATTGCCCTGCAAAGACGCCTGAATGCCATGCTCCGTGATGGCCAGTTATTTCGAAATCGCAAGGGTGAATATGGCGTAGTAGAGGAGGCCGACCTGGTCCCGGGCACGGTCACGGCGCATCCCGATGGTTTTGGTTTTTTGGTGCCGGATGACAGTGGCGATGACCTGTTCCTGGCGCCAAAGCAGATGATTAGCCTGCTTCATGGTGACAGGGCGCTCGTCAGGGAGTCCGGGCTTGATCGTCGTGGTCGACGTGAAGGCAAACTGGTCGAAATACTGGAACGTGGTCTAAAGGAGATTTCCGGGCAGTATCACCTCGAAGGCAAGCTGGGGTTTGTGACACCGCAGAATAAACGCCTGTATCAGGACATCATTGTGCCACCGGGTGAAGAGGGCGATGCCAAGTCGGGTGATTTCGTAGTTCTGGATATCGTGGAATACCCGACCAAACGTGCTCAGGCGATTGGTCGGGTGAAGGAGATTCTGGGTAGTGACCTGAATCCTTCCATTCACATTGAGCTGGCGATTCGAAATTTTGGCTTGCCACACATATGGAGTGACGAAGTCGAGGATGAGATCCGTGTCTATGGTGAGGAAGTGCCAGGCGGGGAAATTGAAGGTCGCCACGATATCCGGCATTTACCATTGGTTACCATTGATGGTGAAGACGCGAGGGACTTTGATGATGCGGTGTATTGTGAACCTGGTACTAACGGCTGGAAATTGATTGTAGCTATTGCCGATGTGGCACATTATGTTGATATTGAATCAGCACTTGATGTTGAAGCCTATGATCGTGCTACCTCGGTTTATTTTCCTGGCCGAGTAGTACCAATGTTGCCTGAAGCCTTATCGAATGGGCTGTGTTCTATTAATCCGGAAGTAGACCGTTTGTGTATGGTTTGCGA
>JAPHTU010000193.1 GCA_026196145.1 Gammaproteobacteria bacterium | reverse complement strand
GCGGTGTTGGCGAACATCACCAGTGAGCGTAAGCTGGATGATGATGAAGTCCTGATTACCGAGGGTGATGTGGATGATAGCCTGTATGTGATCCTGAGTGGCAAAGTGGGTGTTACCAAGGTGTCAGGTGGCGGTGAAGAAACCACGTTGCATGTGCTCGGTCAGGATGAGTTTGCCGGCCAGATGGGTTTTGTCGACGGTAAGGAACATACGGCAACATTGAAAGCCCTTGGCTGCGCGGAAGTGCTGGTGCTGTCACGCAGTGACCTCGAATCCAAACTGCAGTCAAATCCCAACCTGGTTTATCAGGTCATGCGTGCCGTCATTCGCTCCGGGCACGATATCCTGCGCGCTATGAATAACCAGTATGTTGAATTGACCAACTATATTTCAAAGACACACGGACGTTACTGACCCTTATTTGTAGTACTCCGCTTCCTGTTGGTGAGTCAATCATAAGGGATACTACATTTTTCCTGGAATGCACCTACACTGAAATCTTTTGTGCGGGCAAACTTTTCTGAAATGGCATGGTATCCATGCCGATACTTTATCGGCTTGCCTGGCCTGATAATGGCCTTGATGTGGTATCAGGCCAGTTGGTCATTTGCCACGCGATAGGTCGGGTCTTCCAGCATGTTGACTTCAACCAGGTCACCCGCCTTGGTGAGTAATACCCTGCATTCAGCGCTCAGGTGACGAAGGTGTAATGTCTTGCCTGCGCGGATGTATTTCTCCGCCAGGTTATCGATGGCTTCAATAGCCGAGTGGTCGGCAACACGGGAGTTCTGAAATTCGATAATGACATCATCGGGGTCGTCGGCCGGGTTGAACAGGTCAAGGAAGTTTTTCACCGAGCCAAAAAACAACGGGCCATTGAGCTCATATACCCTTGATCCCTCTTCATCGTCATAGCTGTTTACATTGATATGGCTGGCATGCTCCCAGGCAAAGAACAGCGCCGAGACGATAACACCGACGACAACGGCAATCGCCAGATCGGTGAATACAGTGACGGCGGAAACCAGCACGAGTACAAAGGCATCGGTTTTCGGTATCTTTTTGATGATACGCAGGCTGGACCATTCAAAGGTGCCCATGACGACAATAAACATCACGCCGACCAGGGCCGCCATGGGGATGATTTCAATCAGATCAGAGGCAAACATGATAAACATCAGCAGGAACAGCGCTGCTGCGATACCGGACATGCGTTGATGCCCGCCGGAATTTACATTGATCATACTCTGGCCGATCATTGCGCACCCCCCCATGCCGCCAAACATGCCGGTGACGGTGTTGGCGATGCCCTGACCCACGCATTCACGATTACCGCGGCCACGAGTGCCGGTCAGGTCATCAATCAGGCTCATGGTTAACAGGGATTCGATGAGGCCGACTGCGGCCAGAATAATCGAGTAGGGCAAGATAATTTGTAGCGTTTCCAGGCTGAAGGCCACCTCGGGAATATGAAACTCGGGAAAGCCGCCTTTGATAGACGCCAGGTCGCCGACGGTATTGGTATCGACATTGAATCCAATGACTACCAGTGAGACCGTGATAATAGCGGCCAGTGAGGCAGGGAATGCAGCCGTCAACCTGGGCAGGTAGTGGATAATCATCATGGTCATCAGGATGAGCACGACAAATATCGTCATATCCTTGCCGGCCAGCCATTCACCGCCGCTACCCGGAACCTGAAAGTGCTGAATCTGTGCGAGAAAGATGACGATCGCCAGACCATTAACAAATCCCAGCATGACCGGATGCGGCACAATGCGAATATATTTTCCGAGCCGTAGCAGGCCGGCGAGAATTTGTATGGCGCCGGTCAGGACCACCGCGGCAAACAGATACTCAACCCCATGCTGGGCGACTAGTGCCACCATTACCACCGCCATGGCACCGGTTGCACCGGAAATCATACCGGGACGTCCACCAAAAATTGAGGCCAGCAGACCGACCATGAAGGCGGCATATAAACCGACCAGGGGGTCTACGCCAGCAACAAAGGCAAATGCGACGGCCTCGGGCACCAGGGCCAGGGCGACGGTTAGACCGGAGAGGATTTCATTTTTAAAACAGACCTGTGTTTGGCAGCCAAGCTGGAACATATAGAAAGCGCGTAGTGGAGATTTGAAGGGCGCGCATCCTAACATATTAGAAAAAACTAATATACTGATAATTGTTACATGATGGTTTTTCGTATGTAGGGTAAATCCATGGCTTAACATAATAAGGGCGACAGCTTTCCCTGATCGGGATCGCCCGGGATAATATCTGGCTGCTATAGTGGTTAGCTGGAAACTTAAGCTGGAAAATTAAAGTATGTCGATCGAACTAAATGCCCTGAGCGATATTGTTATATCGGTAGCGACGTTGGAGCTCATGCCCCGTTTCACCCGCGTAGCGCGCAGCGAGAAGGCGGATGGGAGCGTGCTGACCGAGGCCGATATCGTTGTGCAGCAGGAAATACAGAAGGCCCTGAATAAGTCATGGCCGGAGATCGCTTTTCTTGGCGAGGAAATGCCGGAGCAGGAACAGCCGGAGTTATTGTCCTCCGGCAAACCCCTGTGGTGTCTTGATCCACTGGATGGTACCAGTAACTTTGCTGCTGGCATTCCCCACTTTGCTATCTCTCTGGCCCTGTTGGAAGAGGGCGGTGTCAAACTGGGCGTAGTTTATGATCCAGTACGGCAGGAATGTTTTACCGCCCACTATGGGCAGGGGGCCTGGCTAAATGGTAAGCGATTAGTGAACAAGCCCGTAGAGCTTAAGCTGCAGCAATCAACTGCACTAATAGATTTTAAACGCCTGCCTGTGGATCTGTCGGCCAGACTGGTAACACAGCGGCCCTATGCATCACAGCGTAGCTTTGGATCCGTAGCACTGGACTGGTGCTGGATGGCGGCAGGGCGCTGCCATGTCTATCTACATGGCCGATCCAATATCTGGGACTATGCTGCCGGCCACCTGGTGTTTCAGGAAACAGGAGGTTACTCAACTACCCTGAATGGCGGTGAATTTTTTGTGAATGCACTGCAGCCGAGGGCGGCAGTCGCCGCACTGGATAAAGGGCTGTTTGATGAATGGATAGACTGGCTTGGTGTTCAATCAGGATAGTTACAAATTAGATATAAGCCTGCCAGACTCAAACTCTTTCAACAACAAAGCTATTGCCATTGACGTCAGTCACCTTGACCTGCGTGCCTGCGGCCAACTCGGGTCCTTCCACCCGCCACAGGGTGTCACCCACACGTACCTTGCCAGAGCCATTCTTTATGTCCGTTTCCAGTGTATAGGTTCTGCCGATATGCTTTTCGCCGCGACGATTAAGCTGATTGTCCTCGCTCTGGATGGGATTTTTTCTGATATAGATACGGCTGGCTACGATAGAAATGACGCTTAATACCGAGAAAATCATTAGCTGGGTTTGCCAGCCCATATCTACCGCAAATACCAGCACTCCGGTTATGGCCGCGGCGACACTCATCCACAGGAAAAAAGTGATGGGTAAGGCGATCTCGGCAATCAGCAGGATGGCGGCGAAGGCCCACCAGTGCCAGAATACAATTTCTTCAAGAAAGTTTTGCATTGCTATTCACTCTTTGCCTTATCGCTCAGCGCCTGTTTGGCAATTTCGGTAATGCCACCAATGGATCCGATAATGCCGGTTGCTTCAATTGGCAGGAACAGAACCTTTTCATTGTCGGCGGTACCAATCGCCTGTAGTGCCTCAATATATTTATTGGCTACAAAGTAGTTGATGGCATTGAGGTCGCCCTGGGCAATGGCTTCAGAGACCATATTGGTTGCCTTCGCTTCTGCCTCAGCTTGACGCTCACGCGCTTCAGCGGTACGAAAGGCGGCTTCCTTCTCGCCTTCAGCGTCCAGAATAACGGCCCGTTTATCACCTTCGGCACGAAGGATTTCAGCCTGACGGAAACCTTCCGCCTCCAGGATGTTGGCACGTTTATCGCGCTCGGCCTTCATCTGGCGTGCCATGGAATCAACCAGATCACGGGGTGGTGCGATATCCTTGATTTCGATGCGCGTCACCTTGACGCCCCATGATTGTGTGGCCTCATCTACTACATGCAGGAGTCGTTCATTAATGCTGTCACGCTGTGATAACAGTTCATCTAGGTCCATGCCGCCCATGACGGTCCGGATATTGGTCATGGTGAGATTGAGTATAGCGACTTCCAACATATTGACTTCATAGGAGGCGCTGGCGGCATCGAGTACCTGGAAGAAAACCACGCCGTCGACAGCCACCATGGCGTTGTCCTTGGTAATGACTTCCTGGGTTGGTACATCCATGACGCGTTCCATCATGTTGACCCGGTGGCCAACGCGGTCAAGTATGGGAATGATAAAGTGTAGTCCAGGTCTGAGTGATTTGGTGTACCTGCCAAATCTTTCTACCGTGTATTCATTGCCCTGAGTAACAGTCGTTACGCTCCACTTGACTAGCACAATAGCTAATACAACGATGGTAATAACGAACCAGTTAAATTCCATGGTGTGCTCCTTTGTTATTAAACGGCTGGCAGCAATGAATGTGTGGGTGCTTATTGAAAGCCAGCGAACACATGATATTGGGCCGGTTTTTCTAAATTCAAAGGTTAGCTGTGTAACCTCCTGCTGTCTAGCGGCACATTTCTATAGATGTGCATATTCGCTTCATGCAGCAAGATACCTGCTTTTACGATAGCGGGCCTGTTTATCGTGCCTTTCTGGCACCTTGCTTTCTTTGTTTCATCCCGTTATGCATTTTTCCACGTTCTGCAGGCGATGATTTTTTCCATTTCTCACGGGTTTTCTGTCGCTGTTCCGGAGACATATTTCGGAACCTCTCCTTTGCCCTCTGACGCTGCTCGGGGGACATTTTTTTGAACCTTTCTTTCATCTTGTGTCGTTGTTCCGGCGGCATCTTTTTGAAGCGCTGTCGCTCTTGACGCAACTGCTTGCGTTGTTGCGGCGTCATCTTCTGAAATTCCTTGAAACGCTTGCGGATACGTTCCTTCCTGCCTTCATCCAGGCTTTGCCAATGTTCAAAGCGTTTGCGGGTATTCTGGCGCTGGTTTGTGTCCATGTTCTGCCAGCGAGAAGCACCCTTGCGCAGCTTCTCCTGCTTATCTGCAGGCATTTCATCCCAGCGATCGGCCAGTGGCTGGAGTACTTTCTGTTCCTCTGTCGATAGCTCGTCCCATGCGGTGGCATAGGAAGCAGACGGTAGTAACAGCAGAAGCATGGTTGCTAACAGTGGTGCGAGGTAATTATTCATTTCGCATACCTCCGTTTTCATCATCCAGATCGAGCAACATGGGATCCATCCATTCGCCCTGTTCATCCTCAAACTCGGCCAGATAGACAAGAAATGATTCAAGTGTCTGGGCAGTATTATCCTGCTGACGGATGGCAGGTGGTGGCAACTCATCTGCGGCCTTGATATCTGAAAGTGAGCTCAGCATGACTATAATCACTCCAGCCAGGCTAGCCCATTTCGGACACTGACATCCAGCGGTAGAATTCGAGGTCTTCATATAGTTCCAGGTCTTCCGGTTGTGTCAGGATATCCAGGTCCTCTGCTGCAATAGTGGCAGGCAGTGTACCCTGTT
>JAPHTU010000260.1 GCA_026196145.1 Gammaproteobacteria bacterium | reverse complement strand
CGACTGGAAAGTGGTGAACCGCTCATGCGATAAACTACCCAGTACATGCGACATTTTTTCACGTACCGACAGCGCCTCCCTCTGTACGTGGTGGTGCTCGTTAACCGACGCACGCTTCATGACATCGGCAAACGCCTTCAACAAGGCGTCCAATGGTACCTCCGGCAACTTTCGGGTCACAATACGATCAGCCACTTCTATGCTGGTCTGGAAGGTATCGCGCATCATCCGTGGCAGTTCATCGATATCCTCTGCTGCCTGTTTGTAACGTTCGTACTCCTGCAGGCGTCGTACCAGCTCGGCACGTGGATCGCCCTCATCATCATCTTCATCGGTTTTGGTACGCGGCAATAACATGCGGGATTTGATTTCGGCCAGCATGGCTGCCATCAACATATAATCAGCCGCCAGCTCAAAACTGATCACTTTCATCATCTCGATGTAGGCCATGTACTGCTGGGTAATTTCCGCTACCGGGATATCCAGGATATCCAGGTTCTGGCGGCGAATCAGGTAGAGCAGTAAGTCCAGCGGCCCCTCGAAGGCCTCGGCCAGAAAGACCTCCAGCGCCTCGGGCGGGATATATAAGTCCTGCGGCAACTGGGTAATCGGTTCACCCAGCACCACGGCAAAAGGCATCTCGTTTTGTGTCGGATGCTCGGGGTGTTGCGTCGTGCTTGTCGGTTCTTCAGTCATATACCTTCAGATTCTAGCTGCGATGCTATTTATAATCTAAACCCATTACGTGCGTGACTTCATCCAAAGTCCTGCGCGCCTCATCACGGGCCTTTTCACCGCCTTCATTGATGATATTTCGCACCAGTTCCGGGCTTTCTTCATATATTTTGACCCGCTCCCGCATTGGCTCAAGCTCCGCATGTATGGCCTCAATGATATGCGACTTGCAGTCCAGGCAGCCTATTTCCGCCGACTGGCAACCCTCGATTATCTGCTGCTGTAACTTATCAGATGAATATACCTCATGCAGTTGCCAAACCGGGCACTTTGCCGGGTCACCCGGGTCGGTACGCCGTACCCGTGCCGGATCGGTCGGCATGGTACGCAATTTCTGGTCGATCTCCTCCAGATTATCACGCAACGAGATCGTATTGTTATAAGACTTGGACATCTTCTGCCCATCAAGTCCCGGCATCTTGGAGGCCTTGGTCAGCAGCGATTGCGGCTCAGGCAGAATCACCTTGCCGCCGCCCTCGACATAACCCAGCAGGCGTTCCCGGTCAGCGATGGTGATATTTTGCTGGCCGACAATCAACTCACGTGCGACATTCAGTGCCTCCTTGTCGCCCTGCTCCTGGTATTTGTTCTGCAGGCTACGAAACAGCTTGGCATTTTTCTTGCCCATTTTTTTCACCGCCGCCTCGGCCTTTTCCTCGAAATCGGGCTCCCGTCCGTACAGAAAATTAAAACGCCGCGCAATTTCCCGCGTGAGTTCGACGTGTGCAACCTGGTCCTCTCCGACCGGTACTACGCCCGCGCGGTAGATCAGGATATCGGCACTCTGCAATAACGGATACCCGAGAAATCCATAGGTCGATAAATCCCTTTCTTTCAGCTTTTCCTGCTGGTCCTTGAAGCTGGGCACCCGCTCCAGCCAGCCCAGCGGGGTCATCATCGACAATAACAAATGCAGCTCGGCATGTTCGGGGACATGAGACTGGAAAAACATGGTCGCGGTACTTGGGTTCACCCCGGCGGCCAGCCAGTCGATCACCAGATCCCATACGCTGGCCTCGATAATACGGGGGTCCTCATAGTGGGTAGTGAGCGCGTGCCAGTCGGCCACGAAGAAAAAGCAGTCATATTCATGCTGCATTTCCACCCAGTTTTTCAACACACCATGGTAATGACCCAGATGTAAACGTCCTGTAGGACGCATACCTGAAAGCACACGATTATTCGCGGATACGACAGAATTCAAGGGATTTCCTTACCTTAGATAACCTTTAGAGATTCAAACTGAATATATACAGTAATTAGGCGGCAATCTTATCACAGCATTAGCCGGGTAATGCACGATAATCATACCCCTGGCAGGGTTAGTGCGGCATCTTTACACAGACAGGGCTTCGCCTCGCCCAGGTAATTACCCTGTGCATAATCAACACCCAGTGCCTGTAGCTGGGCCAGAACATCCTCAGACTCCACCCACTCTGCAATGGTCTTCAGTCCCAGCGCCTTGCCAACAGTATTAATGGACTGAACAAACACATAATCCGCAGAATCTGTCTGCATCTCCTGTACAAAGCTGCCATCAATTTTCAGATAGTCCACGGGTAACTGTTTCAGGTAATTATAGGATGACAGCCCCTTGCCAAAGTCATCCAGCGCAAAGGTGCAACCGCGCTCACGTAAACTACTGATAAAGTCGACCGCCTGATTCAGTTTGGCAATCACCGCACTCTCGGTAATTTCAAAACACAGGCGCTTGCCATCCAGTTTATTCTCATCCAGAGCATCGGTAATAAAACTCAGGAATGATGGTTCCGCGATCGACAGACCCGAAATATTGATACAGATAATATCAGCTCCCTGCAGATAGTCTGTTTCACCTGCTGCAAGCATATTAATAACCTGCTGAATTACCCACCGGTCTACCAGGGGCATGAGACTATATCGCTCTGCGGCGGGAATAAAACTATCCGGTTTAACCAGTTCTTCACCTCGCTTCATGCGCAGCAACAGCTCAATTTTCTTCGATTGATTATCCGCACCGACCGGGAATATTTCCTGGAAATACAACCTGAACTGGTTATTGTTTATCGCATTACGAATCTGGCTAACGCTATGTAGCTCACCATGCCTGTTAGAGGTTTCAGTATCATCCTCGGTATAGACATGTACCCGATTCCTGCCCAGGTCCTTGGCGGTATAACAGGCAACATCTACGGCACTCAATGCCTCTGTAACATCCTGGTAGTAATCATTCAGAACGACCAGCCCGATACTGACACCAACGGTGAATTCCCGCTTTGACCAGACAAAACGAAAATTTGCAACAGCATTACGGATTTTCTCCGCAATCTGTATAGCCTTGTCCTCATCGCACTCCCATAACAGTACGCCAAATTCATCCCCACCAAGACGTGACAGCAGATCGGACCCCCGAATACATCGCCGCATTTGCTGCGAGATCTCCATCAGCAACTCGTCACCGGCAATATGGCCACTGGTATCGTTGACAATCTTGAATTGGTCCAGGTCCATGTACAGCATGACATTGTGGGAATGACTGCGACCACTCTCTTCAAGCGCAATTTGTAACTGTCGCTCGAATTCAGCGCGGTTAGTAAGGCCGGTCAAGGCATCATGCGTCGCCTGGTATTCCAGGTCCGATTGATGCGATTTCTGCCGGTAGTAGATCCAGAAAGTTAAGGCGCCGGTAAACACCAGCGAACTGATATACAACAACAAAACCCATACCCAGCCCGATTCATACTGTTTACGGGCACGCTTTCGAGTGGCATCAGAGGCCGAAATAAGTAATTCACGCTGGCCCATCACACGGTCATTAATGGCTCTCAGAACCGGCTCGATATTATTGAGAATTTCATCACCGGGATCTTCAACATCATCAGCAATCAGTCGATCGATAAAATCCATCTGTGCCTTATAACCCTGACGGTTTAATTCTATCTGCTCATCGAATATCTTCTTCTCTGCAGCAGTGAGTGCCATCTGCAGCAATTGATCACGCACTTTCAAATATGCTGCGGCATTGGCTGCATGCTCCTGGATCTTGTCATCCCTGTCAAAGGGATCCTGGGCCAATGCAATATCGCGTATTAACAGACGCCTTACACCAAGCACCCTGATCTGCTCGTTTAACAGGCGTTCTTTGGAAATTTCCTGTGCCAGGGTCTGCTCAAGGTCCTGATGCAGGAAGTCTGTCACCTTGAAGGCAGCAAGGCTCAGTATAAGTACGAAGGCCAGGAATATAATAAATAATCCTGCTTCCTTATTATTGAATATACGAAACATCCGTGCCATATAACTATCGAATCCCTATGATTCGTACCCACGTACGGAACGTACACGCCATATAACCATATATCAAGCTACCCGATCAGGTACCCTGACCATTAACAGCCATATCGACGAATTATTGTCGGCAGCAACACAAGAGATCGAAACCGGGTCAACCGGTTATCATCGATACATCACCCTGTCCAT
>JAPHTU010000183.1 GCA_026196145.1 Gammaproteobacteria bacterium | reverse complement strand
GCCTGGCTGCAAATAATGATAATGGCAATGGCCCCCATGGCCGGGGCAACAGCCTGCACCCATACCATATGCTGTTGCCTGATAAGGGTTCGGCGAACGAGCATGCCTAGTAACAAGGGGATGACCAGTATTTTAAAGATGGTCAGCATCAGGCCCCAGAAGGGAATCTCAAAATAGGCGCTACCCAGCCATTGCACCAACATCGGGGTGAGAACAGGAGCCAATAGCGTCGCAAAAAAGGTAAGCGTGATGGAGAAGGCCAGCGCCCCGCCAGCCAGGTAGACAATAACATTACTTGCCATGGCGCCCGGCGCACACCCGACGATGATGATACCCAGGGCATAGGCAGGCGGCAGGTCGCCCAGCCAAACGACCAGAATGGCGAGCGTTGGCATGATGGTAAATTGTGTCATCAGCCCCAGGCCTATTGGTACTGGTCGCTGCAATGTTTGCTTCAGCTCATCGGTTTCCAGTACCAGGCCAAGCCCGAACATGGTGATGGCAAACATCCAAAGTACCAGTTTCATGCCGAACAAGGGTTCGGCGAATACCATGAACAGGGGTGGGTACAGGTAGGCGAGGATAGCGCCCGCCAATGTTAGTGGCGCCAGCTGATTGGCGATAAGGCGTAATATACTGAGCATTGACAGGCAGTATCAGGGAGTTGCGCCATACTTGTCTTCGAGGAACTGAATGATGTCCGATGACTCATACATCCAGGTATCTTCGCCGTCTTCCGAGGAGATGCGAAGACATGGCACCTGAATTTTACCGCCTTGCTCAAGCAGGTCTTTTTTGTGTTCGGCGTTCTTCAGGGCATCACGCAACTCAATACGCAGGCTTAGTCGGCGCAGGGCACGGCGTGTCTTCATACAAAAAGGGCATGCCCGGTATTCGTAGATGGCCATGTTGGCCGTTTCACGGTCGATGCCCTGCTGTACCATGGGCTCGCGAATAATGGGTGGCGGGTTAAATAACTTCTCGGCAATCAAGACGAGAGGTTTGGATACGGCGCGTATTAGCTTGAATATTGGCATCAGTTATTCGTTGTCACAGGTGTTAGTGGTGAAAGCTGTCGTAGGTGCCACTGGCGGCCAGAGACCATGTCTTATGATCATCGCTCTCCAGGCTGATAATATTACCCGGTAAATAATCGGCGTCAGAGGGCGCATTACCGGTAAGCAGGCGTGAGACAAGGTGAGGCAGAAAGGGCAGATGACCGACGATCATGGTGTTTTCGGTCCACTCTTCGATGATCTCAACGACAGGCTCAACCGGGTCATTTGGGTTAATGCCGTTCAGTTGTTCCACGTGAGCGATGTCAAGCACGTTCGCAAAAATACGGGCAGTCTGGGCCGCGCGGGGTTTCCCGCTATGGTAGATATGCGCGATGTGTAAACCGGACTGTCTGAAATAGTTTGCGACGTCGCCGACCTCAAGCTTGCCCTGCTCCGATAGCGGCCTTTGCGGATCGGTTTTTTTATCTACCGCCTGCCCATGTTGAATAAGATAGAGTTTCATGTTGTTCAGGGACAGTCTGTGGTTGGAGAACGGTGGACAGCAGAGGGTCCATTCTGCCAAAGCATGTCAATAAAGTCATTGCGTGAAGGATCGCCGCAGTCGTAGTCCACGGGACAATACAGGCCTGCTCGCCCCTCCTTTGCACCCGCAGAATAGCGGTCTATAACAGATAGATTAACGTCCACGGCATACCTCAAAAACGGCAGTTGATCACGAAATTATTAGGGTGCGCTATGCTAGCATGTAGATAGTGATTTTTATAAACAAACAAGGATAACGCCATGACTAGACAACATCCATTATTGCTTGGTTTTTTACTGCTGATTAGCCTGCTGTTGCCGATTGCCGGACATGCGGCTACTGATATTGCGACAGTGACGACGGCTAAGGGCACTGTGAACGCGGTGACGCCAACGGGTGAGAGTAGGCGTCTGCAGGTCGGTGATAAAATTGCGCTGGGTGAGTCGATAAAGACAGGTAGACGTTCCCAGGTGGTCATGGAATATACGGACAAGAGTCGTTTTGAGCTGGGACCAAAGGCCGAGATGCAGGTCTTTGAATTCAGTATGGGCAGCAAGGAAAAGGCTGAACAGCCCAGCTTTGTGTCAAAGGTGTCGGTCGGTATTTTTCGATTTGTCTCCGGCCTGATCGCCAAAGAAAGCCCGAATGCCATGAAGGTTAAAGGGGCCGTCGCAACTATTGGTATCCGTGGTACCCACGTGGTGGGTGAATTTGAGGGAGATACCGCGAAAGTTATCCTGCTGGAGCCGGAAGGCGAGCCGCACCCGACGGCAATTGATGTCAGTAACCAGTTTGGTAGCGTCACGATTGATGAGCCGGGTTACGGTACCGAGGTACCGGATGCCAATAGCCCGCCTTCACCACCAAGAAGGATGAAGATGAACATGATCCGAAATATGATGCAATCATTGAGGGCGGTACAACGGGTAAATGTTCCTCGCCCCCGGATGTAAATACTCACAGAAATAAAAAAGCCCCGG
>JAPHTU010000110.1 GCA_026196145.1 Gammaproteobacteria bacterium | reverse complement strand
TTCATATGGGTTGTCGGCACATAGGGGTTATGTGGATGAAACACCAGTGATACCCCCATAGCCTGAAAGGAACGGCCTGCCAGTTCCGGACGTCGTGCCGTAGCCGCTGGCGGCAGGCTCTTGCCAAAGACATGAGAAAAGTTGATACCGGCCTGCTCAAACACGGTACCGTCTGCCAATACACGTGATCGTCCGCCGCCGCCTTCCTCACGGTCCCACTGATCTTCCTGAAAACGGGCCTTGCCGTCAGCCTTTTCAATAGCCTGTGCAATGGAGTCCTGCAACCCCAGTAAATAGTCTTTTACTGCCTGAATATTAATATCTGTCATGTTATGTCGTCCCCTGACATGTATTACTGCTAACGAATTATTGTACCTGTGACTGCGTCCCGGATCTGGCTCGGTTGTTCGTAACCACCGGTCGGTCCGGCAAGGATATAGTCAAGCTCTTCACCAAAGACCCGTCGAACCTGCAAGGCCGTTGTAAGTGCCCGATGGCCTGTTCGGTTGGCGCTGGTCGACACAATGGCCGAATCAAGCTGATCACACAAAGACCGGCTTTGTGCGTGATCGGTTACACGTACGGCAATACTTGCGTGTCTGCCACGTAACCATACCGGGCAGGTATCGCTGGCTGGCAACAACCACGTTACAGGGCCTGGCCAGGTTGCCTCCAGTTTAATTCGCATATGTTCATCCGGCTGGATAATAAAATCCGCAAAGTCATCCAGGCTTCGCCCTATCAAAATCAGGCCCTGCGAAATATCGCGACGTTTGATCTGAAGCAAATGCAACACTGCCTGCGCGCTGCGTGGATTGCAGCCCAGGCCGTATACAGCTTCAGTAGGATAGGCAATTACTCCTCCCGCTAACACCGCAGAAGCAGCCTGTCGAACAGTCCAGTAACTCACAAGCCTGACCCGCTTACCGGACTGTTTGTTTTCGACATGCCGCTGGCACAAACTCGGCCGGTGTCCCCTCGCAGGACCAGCTTATCTTGCCTTCATTCAGGGCCGGCTTGAAAGACAGTCGAATCTTATGAGTCGGGTTATACACCTCTATTCTGCCGTTGGTGTGTACCTGCAACTGACTTATCAATTTGGGACTTTTAACCTTGTAATCCGTCTTCACCGTATTACCTTTCAGCAAATCAGATTTCACCCCTGCTTTTATCTTGCCGATACACATGGTCATGGATGCACTGGTCATCCTTTCCTCTGAAACCTTGCCAAAATCAGGCAGCAGGATAAGTAACAAACCGACGAAGATCGTAACGCCAACGATGGACATGAGCATTCGTTTGCTCACGTGGGATCCTGTTCAAGCAAGTTTGCATACAGGTCATATTCATCACTGTCCTTAATAACAACATCCACAAACTCTCCGGCAGGCAAATCGAGATCTGTATCAATAAAAACCAGGCCATCGATCTCAGGGGCGTCAGCAGATGAGCGGGCCATGATCCTACCGGTCTCCTCATCTTCGCCATCCACCAGTACGGTCATGGTCTTGCCAATCTTCTGCTTTAACTTTTGCTCACTGATTCTGGCTGACAGACGCATAAAGTGGTCAAAGCGTTCCTGTTTGATATCTTCATCGACCGGGTTCGGCAGCTCATTGGCGCTGGCGCCCTCGACTGGCGAGTATTGAAAACAGCCGACGCGGTCCAGTTGCGCCTCTTCCAGAAAATCCAGCAGCTGTTCAAAATCATCGTCCGTTTCACCCGGAAAGCCAACAATAAAAGTACTGCGTAGAGTGATGTCAGGACAGATTTCCCGCCACTGCATGATGCGATGCAAAACCTTTTCACTGGCCGCGGGGCGTTTCATATCCTTCAGAATACGCGGACTGGCATGCTGAAACGGAATATCCAGGTAGGGCAGAACCTTTCCCTCTGCCATCAACGGGATTACTTCATCGACATGCGGGTAGGGGTAGACGTAGTGCAGTCGAACCCAGGCATCCAGTTCACCCAGGGCCTCGGCGAGCTGTGTAAACCGGGTCTTTAAAGGCCGCCCATTCCAGATATCGGTGCGGTACTTGGTATCCAGTCCATAGGCACTGGTATCCTGTGAAATCACCAGTAATTCCCTGACCCCTGCATCAACCAGCCGGGTTGCCTCATCCATGACCTCGCCAATGGGGCGACTTACCAGCCCGCCACGCAGGGAGGGGATAATACAGAAGCTGCAATGATGGTTGCAGCCTTCAGATATTTTCAGGTAGGCATAATGTCTGGGCGTAAGCTTGATGCCCTGGGGTGGCAGCAAGTCCAGGTGTGGATCGTGCTGTGGAGGCAGGTGCTCGTGTACCGCCTGCATCACCTCTTCATAGGCATGTGGGCCGCTTACTGCCAGCACCTGCGGATATTCACTGGTTATATCACTGGCATTGGCTCCCATACACCCGGTGACAATCACCTTGCCGTTTTCATTCAGCGCCTCGCCTATGGTCTCCAGTGACTCCGCCTTGGCGGCATCAATAAAACCACAGGTATTCACCACAACCAGGTCGGCACCAATATAGTCTGAAGACAAGCCATAGCCTTCTGCACGCAGGCGGGTCAGAATTTGTTCCGAATCCACCAGCGCCTTCGGGCAGCCAAGACTGACAAATCCTACGGTAGGTTCTTTAGACATGAATAAAAATGAGTAACACCACGATCGGCCGGGGTCCAAAGTTTAACCGATGTCGGGTAATTCTGCGGCAGAATGTCCGGCTTTTAGCGCAATTTACGATATTTTAGGCATGCCATTCGGTATACTCGCCAATCCTGATTCAGGGATTGATGAGGACAGGACAGCGCATGGCAAAATTCGTAAATACGCCGGATTACCCGCATGGCACGCAAGCCATTACCGGCATATTAGTCACTAACCTGGGCACCCCCGATGCGCCGACGACTGGTGCCGTGCGTCGTTATCTGGCTGAATTCCTGTCTGACCCGCGTGTTGTGGAGTTTCCGCGCCTGTTGTGGATGATTATCCTGCATGGCGTCATTTTGAACATACGACCTCGCCGCTCTGCCGAAGCCTACGCCAAGGTATGGATGGATGATGGCTCACCACTACTGGCAATTTCAGAAAGGCAGGCTATTGCCTTACAGGCCGCATTGGAGGAAAGGCTTGATGGTCCCGTCAAGGTTGAACTGGCAATGCGCTATGGCAATCCCTCCATTGCCGCAGGGCTGGAAAATCTACGCCGGGCCAATGTCAGGCGCCTGCTTGTACTGCCGCTCTATCCACAGTATTCAGCCAGCACTGCAGCTTCCACATTCGATGCCGTCGCCAATGTCCTCAAGCAATGGCGCTGGCTGCCCCAGCTGCGCATGGTGATGGATTATCACAAGAATGAGGGTTGGCTGGAGGCGGTTGCGCAATCAATACGTGACCACTGGCAGGAACATGGCCGCAAGCAAAAGCTCATGTTCTCCTTCCATGGCCTGCCCAGGCGCTTCCTGTTGAATGGCGACCCCTACTATTGCCAGTGTCACGCCAGCGCCAGATTGATCGCCGAAAAACTGGCGCTGGGAGAAGATGACTGGAAACTGGTATTCCAGTCACGTTTTGGTCGTGAGGAATGGCTGAAACCCTACTGTGACAAGACCCTGGAGGAATGGGGGAAGCAGGGCATCGAGAGCGTCGACATGGTCTGCCCGGGCTTTTCCGCAGATTGCCTGGAAACAGTGGAGGAGGTTGCCATGCAAAATCGTGATATATTCCTGTCTGCTGGAGGTAAGCAATACTCCTATATACCAGCGCTCAACGACCGCCCGGACCATATTAGTGCCCTCGCTGGTCTCATTGAAAGGAATTTGGCTGGCTGGGAACTCTGTGGGGATTCCGCCGGGGAATTAGACAAGGCCCGTACACGCGCATTGGCGTGCGGTGCCAAACAGTAGAAACACACTTGGCCTGAAGGGTATTACATAGGTATCGACTATGAGTGACGCAGAAAAAATCAGCGCAAGCGAAATACGTGAACAATCCGAGAAATCCGTGTTACAGGAGTCTCACCCGATACTCGACGCGCTGGATATGAGGACGGGTTACAGCAATAACATCCTGATTAGAATGGTTATAGTTGGCGTCGTGGTCGCCAGTGCCATATTCTGGCAAATCGATCTGATCAGTGATATCTATTTTCGTAACCAGATCGAGGGAATCGGACCACTGATTAACGGCGGCATCGTGGCTTTATTTGTTGTTGGCCTACTCAAGCTGATAGTGACATTTCTTCGCTATGGCGCTGAAGAAGCGGCGCTGACGCGTTTTGTAAAGAACGTCCAGAATAACGCCTTGGATCCGATCAAACGGGTGCCAATAAATTCGATTATTTCCAGGCGCTACCTGCTGATGCAGGGCATGTATGAACAGCGCGCCCTGATCAATCACAGCGCACTGGCCTCCATGTTGCTTGCCAGTGAAAGCACCCGTACCAGCATGGCCAAATTCATTAACAACATACTGATTCTCGCCGGTGTATTTGGCACCATAGTCTCGCTTTCCATCGCCTTGCTGGGCGCCTCCAATATCCTTGATGCCACTGCGGGTTCCGGTGGCATGAGCCAGGTACTGTCCGGTATGTCGACCGCCCTATCAACCACAATTACTGCGATTATCTGTTACCTGTATTTCGGCTATTTTTTTCTCAAGCTGAGTGACGTTCAAACCAATGTCGTTAACAATGTCGAGCAGGTGACCGCAGCATTACTGGTTCCTAAATTCAGTGTCCAGACCGACACCGTCATGCAGGACGTTGCAACGCTTGCCCGCAAGATGCAGAAACTGGTTGGTACGCTGGAAGAGGCCCAGGCCCGTTACTCTGCCTCCGGTCAAAAGCTGCTGGATGCCGTTAGCAGCTACAGCATCCGGGGCCAGAATATATCCAACGACATCAGCATTATCAAGGAGCTGCTACGTTCGGGATTCCGTCTTTATGAAGACGACGCAGAAGATGAAGTCTAAGACACCAACGACCTGGTAACAAAGGACACCGATTATGTTTTCTGATGGCTTCACTGATCTTCGCATGAATCACCAGCAGGGTCAGGGCGATGACAGCTTCTGGCCGTCCTTCACAGACATCATGACTGTGATCGTCATGATCTTTCTGCTCGCCATGGTAGTTGTGATGATGCGCAACAGCGAGTTGATCAATCAACTTCGACAGACTGTCGAAGCAGAACGTGCAGCAGCAGAACTTGTGCGTACCACAGCCCAGGAAAAAGAAGGCCTGGCGGTACGGCTGATTGATGCGGAACAAAAGGTCTCCATGCTACGCATGGAACTGATGCACATGACGGAAAAGCGTGACAAGCTGAAAAACAACCTTGCTACACGCAATGCCGAGTTACGCCAGTTAAAGTCCGAGTACGCTGATAGTCAGTCCAGTTTACAGTCGACCCAGAACGAGCTGGCGCGTACTGCCCAGCAATTACAACAAACCAATACACGTCTTCAGCAGGTTACCCAGCAACGGGATGTATTAACCGCACAGTTGACCGATAGTCGTGACAAGTACAGCAGCCTGCAGGCACAGCACGAACAGCAGACCGTTAAGCTTCGATCTGTGATGCTGGGAGCAGAGGAAGTCAGCAGCAAACTGGCCGTACTGGGTGGCGAATATGACGAACTCAAGGTCAAGTATGACAAGCTGGTACGCCCTGCACGTACGCCGCGAGGCAAAGTGGTTGTAGAGGTGCGTAAAACAAAGGTGGATGACAAGGTCATAGTTTCCATGAAACTGCCTCACCAGCAGGACTTTCAGGTGGTGACCGAATCTAAAATGCATCAACAATTACAACAGTACAAGAAAAAACACCCGAAGACACTGTATGTAAAAATTATCTTTCCAGAAGATAGCGGTCTTTCCTACAATGAGGCATGGGGATTCACCAGTGACCTGCACAACAAATATGACTACTATTATCAACAATAGTACCACGGTATAAACACCGGTTTGTCATGAGCTCACAGACTCGAAAGTTTTCACGCTTTCTCGTGCCGGCAGTATTTTTATTGGCCGTGCTTGTATCAATTGCCCTGATACTGACCAAGCCACAGGCCAATACAGCACCTGTTCGTGAAACGGTGCGTTCTATTGAAACATTAACCATCGAGACCGGATCTCTTGCCCCAACCATACCGGTGTTTGTCAGGGTAACCACTCCCAATCATGCCAGCCTTCGTGCTGCGATTACTGCCGATGTCACCCGGCTACTCGCCTTGCCGGGGGTCATGGTCCAGTCAGGTGAAGACCTGGTTGTACTCGATGATCGCGAGGCTGTCCTGACTGTTGAACAGCGCAAGGCTGATGTACTTGATGCACAGTCACAGATTGATGCTGAAAACGTGCAACACGAAAATGAATTGTTTGTCATCATTAACGACAAGGGTAAGCGAGCAGAACATAATCGTGCGCAAATAATCAAAAGACATAAAATACAACTACGCGGTCTGCAGGCAAAAAAGCAGCGGGCAGAGTCGGCTCTTAAACTGGCGCAGCTCGATCTGAAGCGTACGCGCATCTCTTCACCTTTTACCGGTCAGGTTACCGCCCTACATGTATCAACAGGTGATCGGGTCAGGCCTGGCGACAAGATCATTGACCTGTATGACAAGACCACGCTGGAACTGACAGGGATTATTCCCAACCGCTATATTCCTGCATTACAAAATGCGGTAAATAAAGGCACAAAACTTCCTGCCCAAGGCTCTATCAATGAGCGGGAAATCACGGCCCAGCTTGAAAGACTCGGTGGATCAGTCAGCGAAAACAGTGGCGGGGTAGATGTATACTTCAAAATATCGTCTGACCAGACCTTCCTGCAGTTGGGGCGTAGTATGAAAGTACATCTTGACCTGCCTACCGAGAGCAATACCTTTGTCGTACCTAATACAGCCCTTTATGGAACTGATACCATTTACAAGGTTGTCAATAAACGGCTGAAGGCTATCGCGGTTAGCCGGCTGGGTGACTTTCCCCCGAAGAATGGGGTTGCGCAAAGCCTGTTGCGAAGCGCTGATATTTCAGACGGGGATATCATCATGACCACGCAGTTACCGAACGCGGTTGAAAACCTTCTTGTTAAGGTAGTCGATGCAAATAGATGAGCGACTTCAGGCATCGCAGTAATATCATTGGCGCATTTGCGCAACATCGTGTAGCCGCCAACCTGCTCATGATCATTATGATCATGAGCGGTGTATGGGCACTCATCCATCTCAACACCCAGTTCTTCCCCAGCTATACCCTGGAAAATATCAATGTCCGTGTCGTCTGGCGGGGCGCCAGTGCCGAGGATGTTGAGGATGGACTTACCAACCGGATAGAAGAGGCTCTACGTTCCCAGGAAAATTTGCGAGAAATTACATCGACGTCAGCCGAGGGTGTGTCTTCGGTAACGCTTGAATATGAGTCCGGTACGGACATGTCACGCTCTCTGGATCAGGTAAAAGAAAAAGTCGCGCTGATACGTGATCTGCCCGTCGATATAGAACAGCCCGAAATTACGCGTGTCACTATCTATGAACGTGTCGCGCGCGTGCTCATCTGGAGCGAGCATGATCCTCGCGCACTGTCCGGTCTGGCACAGCGGTTCGAACGCGAACTGCTCGACAGGGGGATTAATAATATCGAGACCAGCGGCCTGCAGGCCCAGGAAATCGCTATACAGTTTTCTGTGGAAGATCTGCAGGAGATGTCACAGTCACTTGACCAAATAGGTCGGCAAATAGGCAAGCTCAGTAAAGAATCACCCGCGGGCAATATCGATCGTGATCAACTTAGCCAGCAATTGCGCAGCCCCGAGCAGATCAAAAACATTGCGGAGTATGCAGACCTGCCTGTTAATGCCAATGGCAGAACCATGCGTCTGGGCGACATTGCGGCTATTGAGCGACGTTCCCGTGACGATCAGACGACAATCAGCTATCAAGGGTTTCCCGCTGTCGAGTTACGCCTGCAGCGTATTGATGGGCACGATAGTCTTAAATCGGCCGAGATTCTTGACGAATGGCTACAGGATACCCTGCCCACGCTGCCTCCCGGTATTGGTATACAGGTCTATGAGCAGCGCTGGCAATACATCATGCAGCGTATCAATTTGCTGCTTGAAAATGGTTTCACCGGTCTGATACTGGTCATACTGATCCTGTTCTTCTTTCTGCGCGGACCGGTTGCCTTCTGGGTAGCCGTTGGTATCCCTGTATCCTTCATGGCTGCACTGGCCGTACTGTATATTGCAGGGGGATCAATCAACATGGTCAGTCTGTTCGGCCTGATCATGGCCCTGGGAATTATTGTTGATGACGCGATCGTCGTGGGTGAAGATGCCATGACCCACTATCAGATGGGAGAGCCGCCCCTTTCCGCTGCTGAAGGCGGGGCATGGCGCATGTTTACACCCGTAGTCTCTTCATCGCTGACAACGGTCGCTGCTTTTGTACCACTGATGTTGCTTGGCGGGTATATGGGCAAATTGCTGTTTGCCATTCCAATGGTGGTTATCTGTGTCATCCTGGCTTCACTAGTTGAAAGCTTTCTCATACTGCCCGGTCACCTGCGCCACTCATTCAGGCGACTGCGCTCATCCGGTAATCCCACCGGAAGACGGAAGCAGGTTGAGGACTGGTTTAATCATTTTCGTGACAAACGTTTCCGCCGCTGGGTAGAAAGCTGTATTGCACACCCCTGGCAGACGCTCCTGATTGCCTTTGCCGTCGTTATCATCACTATAGGCCTGCTGGTGGGTAAACGCATTCCATTTACCTTTATGCCGACTACCGAATCCAGCATGGTTTCGGTCAATATCCAGTTTACCGCCGGCACACCCAGGCATATTGTCAGTGACTACGTAACAACCATGGAACATGCGCTGGATGAAATGGACAAGAAATACCCCGG
>JAPHTU010000180.1 GCA_026196145.1 Gammaproteobacteria bacterium | reverse complement strand
TGTTGGTGGGCGAGGTACGTGAGGCGATAGTCGGCAGCGGGTGTTCCTGGAAGTTATCGGGAGGCAACCAGTTGTCCTCGGGCCCAACAAAATCGGCAAAGAATCGCCAGGTTCGTCGGGCCACTGCGCGCAGGAACTTCTCTTGTTCGACTGTCAGGTCCGGTACCGGCAACCGCAATGGCGTACTGATCCACCAGCCTATAACCGGTGATACCAACCAGAGCAACAGTACCGGCAAAACCATAGACAAGTTCAAGAACGCTACCAACCATGTTTGCCACTGCATACTGGCGCCAATGCCAACGAAAGTGCCTGCATTATCGTGAACCAGCGCCGGCGCTAGAGCCAGAGCCAGCACAACTGACACAACAGGCGCGACCCACATTTCTTTAAAGAAATCGATCAAGCTACAACGGGCGTTACGACTCGCATAGGAATCCAGTTGCCAAAGCAGCAATCCGCGTCGCGTAAACAGCATACGAAGGCCCGAGCGCACGATCGCGTCCAGGCAAATTAACGTATCGTAGGGTAATAGAATCAAGGTAAGTAACGCGAGCACGATTGGGTGAGCAACCGACTTGCTGGTAAGAATCAGGTGCACCAGCCAATCACGTTCTTTTGGTCTGCGGACCAGTTCGATCACTGCAACCAACAAGGGGGGCAACAATACCACGCTTGCTACCAGCAGGGTCCACACCCATGCCGGTCCCGAACCAAACAACCAACCGCCTGCCAACAAGGCAAATAACGCTGGCGACACCAGGCTACGTCGCAGGTTGTCAAAGATCTTCCACACTGACAAGGCCGACAGCGAATTCGTTTGCCACTTCGGCTTCGATCCATCTGATGCAGGTGGCCCTGGCACACGCGACAACAACCAACCGGCAATTTGCCAATCGCCGCGTATCCAGCGATGTCGCCGACTGGTTTCAATGGCATAGCTGCCCGGGTGCTCTTCAATAAAATCGACATCTGTTACCAGTGCCGAACGCGCATAGCCGCTTTCCAGCAAGTCATGACTAAGAATGAGATTTTCCGGAAAACGTCCATCGACAGCCTGACGAAATGCATCCACATCGTAAATTCCCTTGCCGATGAACGACCCCTCGCCGAAGATATCCTGGTATACATCCGATACTTCACGCGTGTAGGGGTCTATGCCGGACTCACCGGCATATAATTTGGTAAAGCGTGACTGGCCTGCACTGGTTAAGCTGATCGAAGCGCGTGGTTGCAGGATCGCATAGCCTTCAACTATGCGGCCCTTACTGGCATCGTACACGGGCCGATTCAATGGATGCGCCATGTTACCGATCACTGTGCGTGCCGTGTCACGAGGAAGCTGGGTATCGGTATCCAGAGTAATGATGTACTTGATTGAGCCGAAGATGGATTCATCACCGACAATATCCGAAAAGGCGGCGCGCCCCTCCCCGCGTAGCAAGGTGTTGAACTGTTCCAGTTTGCCGCGCTTGCGCTCATAACCCATCCATACACCCTCGTATGGATTCCACACCCGGGGGCGGTGAAAAAGGTAAAAGATACATTCACGATCTTCGCGATAAGTATCATTCAGCGCTTGCACAGCGGCGCGCGCATAAGCAATGAGAGCGGCATCGCCAGGTAAAGTTTCCTCGGGTGCATCGCGAAAATCTGTCAGCAAGGCAAAGAACAGATTCGCATCACGGTTGCCGAGATAGCGAATCTCAAGCGCTTCAAGAAGATCATCAATTTCTTCTGGCTTACTCAGCAAGGTGGGAACAACCACCATCGTGCGATGAATATCCGGGATACCCCTGGAAAAATCCAGACGCGCCAGCGCACGAGGCGGTAACACAAGTGTGACCACCATATTGACTAACGGTATGACCAGTGCCGATGCACTAATGACGCCGGTTAATGCGAAAAACCAGAGGCGCCAGTCAGCCACATCGAAACCAACAAGGGATACAAGCACCATCGATGTCATTAACACGGTGATCAATACGATAGGTGCAAGGTAAAGCAGCAGGCGAGCGCGCTGGCTTACCCGGCTAATCCGCAGTTTCCATGGCAAACGGCAACCTACTGCACGCTCCAGTAAATGTCGACCGTGGTCAATCAGGTAGTATCCAACATGCGCACTGCGGTCATTGTGCGGCACTTGCTTGTTTGCAGTTTGCGCGAGTGCAATGGCCTCGCGCGCGACCATCACCTCACTGCACGAACCTGCCCTCGCAACCTCCTCAATAACGTGGCGGTAGCGATCGCGAGTAGCAAAATCCTGGCTGGCATACAGGCCCGCCGGGTCTTCATGCAATATCTGCTCTACGACACTGAGCGACTCGACGTAATTACGCCAGTCCATTGAGCCAATAAAACGCAGACTGCCGATCGTGTTTGCGATGGAGATCTGGTTAGTCGCGGCAGTGCGACCTGCCGCCGCTGCTAATTGCGTTGCGGTCACACCCTGTTCGAGTAGTTTATGTTCGACCCAGGTTTGAACAAATGCCATCGCGGGACCTTGAGCCTGAAGCC
>JAPHTU010000195.1 GCA_026196145.1 Gammaproteobacteria bacterium | reverse complement strand
CCGAAATCATCGCAGGTATCGGTAGTCAGTTATAACGATAAGGCAGAATATCTTGGTGGGGCCAACTGGCATCGGGCCAGCGACCAGGCCGGGCTAAAAAAAATATTGCAGGAGCTGGATACCATCGTACCTTCGGGTCCAACCAACCTGCATAAAGGCTTGCTGAAAGTTAAATCGCTGACTCCACGAATCAGCAACCTGTATGTCATCACCGATGGCTTACCGACTACCGGCCAGTCGAGGTACGCGGGACTGAATCCCTTCTCCAGTTGCTATTCCCTGCTGGGGCGCTCCAATACAATATCCGGGGCCTGCCGGGCGAAGCTATTCAGGCAGACCATCATCGATACTTCATCCGGTTTTAATTCACGTGTGAATGTCATCCTGTTACCACTGGAAGGTGACCCGGAAGCCTCGCCGAATTACTGGGAATGGACGGCAGCAACAGGCGGGCTGTTGATCAGCCCGGCAGGTGACTGGCCATGAGACGGAGCCGCCGTGATCTGCAGGTTTTTAATCTTTCCTTTCTCGATGTGGTGTCCTGCGGTTTTGGTGCCGTGATTATGCTGGTGCTGGTTTCGCATACATCAGATTTCAGGGCCGATCTGGACAACAGCGGGGCAGCCGACTTGCTGAAAAGCCTGTTTGAATCCGAGACCAGGGTGTCGGACAAGGCCCGGCAGCTTGAGGAGCTAAGACAGGAACTGTCGGCAGCCCGTGTGCGGACCAACTCCCTGAAGGATATTCAGCAACAACTCCAGCGCAAGGCGGCCGCAGACAAAACAAAAATCGCGCAGATCAGTGACGATATCAGGGGCCTGGAACTGGTCCAGTCTTCCCTGGACCGGGCCTCTATTTCTCTCGATACGGCAAACAAGCGCGATAACATGTCCGGCGGTATTCCGGTTGATAGTGATTACGTGATATTCATCATCGATACCTCGGGCAGTATGAAACAGATCTGGCGCCGGGTAATTTCTGTTCTAAGAGATGTGCTGGATATCCACCCCAGGGTCAAGGGCTTTCAGGTGCTGAGTGACAATGGTGCTTACCTGCTTCCCGGTTATGCTAAAAAGTGGATCACAGACACCCGGTCGACCCGGGATAATGTTCTGAAATTACTGACGGGATGGAATGCCGCGTCCAATAGCAGCCCGGTTGAGGGGCTGGAGGCCGCGCTCAAAACCTATGCCAGATCCGGGAAAAACATCTCAATATACATCTTTGGTGACGATTACACCGGCTCATCCTACGGCCCTGTACTGGATACACTGGACAGGTTAAATCGTGATCGCAATACCGGCAAGCCGCTGGTAAAGGTGCATGCCATCGGTTTTATAACATCGCTGTCGACCAACCGATTTGGCATTCTGATGCGGGAAGTGACAAAGCGAAACCGAGGTACATTCCTGGCATTGCCGGTCAGGTAATACCATCCCTGGCGCATGCTTTATGCAGATCTAGCACACACATGAAAACTTAGCCTGAACAGTATTGGTAAGACGCCAATTATGCACGTAAGAGCATTTTTATAACGGATAGTAATTCATCAAGGTCGCATGGTTTTATCAGTAACATATCGATGTCCAGTTCCTGATCATTGTATTTTATATGCTGGTCTCGATGTTCTCCCGTTAGTTCTGTACCACCACCACTCAAGAGAATTGTTTTGGTTGTTGGATGTGATGCCTGGCATTTTAGTATCAGTTCTATACCATTCATATTCGGCATAACCATATCTGTAGCGAGAAGGTCATAGTCATTCTCTTCAAGTAGCTCCCATGCCTCATTGCCGTCAGCAACAATATCTGTCTGATAGTCTTCATCGCTGAAAACCATGTGTAGCATGGATCTGAGAAGACCTTCATCTTCTGCCAGTAGTATTTTTTTTTGAGGGGTGTTCATATAGCACTGTCATAACGAGCCGCTATGATTATGCTGCTCATATAGTACCCGGAAGTCAATAAGCTACAGGAAATCATATAATATCCTGTTTAAGACAACAGTGAAATCAGGAGCCTCGTTGAGTTCGCATAAATCTGACAATAGTCATAATAACAGTGAAATATATTATACATATATCAGTCTATGGAAAGTAGCCGGTTTCAGATGCGGCAATAATGGTAACCTGAATACAGTAAGACGACACCAAGCGGCCTGCGCTCGCCGCCTACTTCTACTTTAGTCACCCATAGATATGCTGAATATAAACAATAAAATATTGTTGGCGATTATTATTACTGTATTCATTGTCGCAGGCTACCTTGTTTTCAAGGGCTACAGTAATGAAAAAAGAACCCTGACTACTACTACAAGCGTCATCAACGATCACATACGAAAAAGACAACTATTAACAATAATGTATAACTCTGCGCACAAGCGCTCTGTTATCTTGTTAACAATGCTCGATAAGTATGATGCGTT